>JAUWHS010000034.1 GCA_030605785.1 bacterium | reverse complement strand
GAATTAATTTGCTCACCCAACCACATAACAAACATTGATCCAACACTCAAGATTAATGTAGTTGTAAGCTTAAAACCCCAACCCGGGTTCAAGACCAAACCTGGATTACTTTCAACAAAAGCTGCAATACCAAAACCTTGAATAACACTAATTCCTAAGGCTAAATATCTTGTGTATTGATTTATAATATTACGACCGTATTCACCTTCTTTTGAAAGTTGCTCTAAAGTTGGAACCATAACAGTAAGAAGCTGTATCATAATTGAAGCGCTAATGTAAGGACTAATCCCCAAAGCAAAAATCGCAAAATTTCGTAATGCTCCACCGGCAAAAAGATCTAAATAAGCTAAAAGTCCACCAACTACATTGGACTTAAATAAACCCGCTAAGGCGTAAACGTTTATCCCCGGAATAGGAATAAAAACTCCTAATCTATAAACCGCTAATACACCTATAGTAAAAGCTAATTTGTTTCTTAATTCCGGAATTAAAAATATATTTTTAAAATTACGTATTAATACCACTACCATTCTCCTCGTTGGTCAATTTCAATTTACCACCTGACTTTTCTATCGCTACAGCGGCAGACTTACTAATTGCGTCAACTTGAACATCTAAAGGCTTTGTTAATTTACCATTACCCAAAACTTTGACGTAGTATTTTCCTTTTCCTTTTATTAACCCAATTTTAAATAATGATTCTCTATTAACCACGTCATTAGCCGAAAAACGGACTTCCAGGTCTCGTAAATTTATAACTTTAACATTCTTTTTAAAGCGATTGTTAAAACCTCTAACAGGTAAACGCCTAGATAAAGGCATTTGACCACCTTCGAAAGAAGCTTTCAATTCTCCTGAAACACCACTTCTGGATTTTTGCCCCTTATGGCCTCTACCTGAAGTACCACCACGTTCACCACCTCGGCCAATTCGTTTTCCATTCTTTTTTAACTTTGTTAATTCATTAAGCTGTAACATCTTCGTTTTCTCCAAAAAGGTCTTTTAAAGTTTTTCCTCTCATAGCCGCGATTTCTTTACCGGATCTCAACATACTTAAAGCTTTTATTGTTGCTTGCACAACATTATGTGGATTATGAGAACCTAATGTTTTTGTTAAAATATCTTTAACACCCAATGCTTCCATAACCGCTCTTACCGCACCACCGGCAATAATTCCTGTACCTTTAGAAGCTCTACGAAGTAAAACTTTGCTTGCTGAGTGTTTTGCTTGAACAGTAAAAGGAAGTGTTGTTTTATGCATAGGAAATGTAAACATTGTTTTACGCGCTTTTTTTAATGCTTTAGAAATAGCGGAAGAAACATCTCTACTCTTACCTAACGCAAAACCCACACGACCACTTCTGTCACCAACAACAACTAAAGCGGAAAACGCAAAACGACGTCCGCCTTTGATAACCTTTGCGACACGACGAACATTCAAAACAGTTTCAAAATATTCGTCCGCGTTTTTAAAATTTTTTTGATTATTTCTCTCAACTGGAACTGCCATATTAAAAATCTTTCCAAACTAAACTTAAAAATTTTTCACTAAAAACTTTAACTAAAACTTTAAGCCTGCTTCACGAGCGCCATCAGCCAAAGCCTTAATTCTTCCGTGATATAAAAATCGCCCTCTATCAAATAGAATCTTTTCTATTGATTTTTCACTTGCAAGTTTGCCCAATTCCAAGCCAACTCTCTTGGCAATCTCTTTTTTATCTCCAGACTTATCCTTTAAATTCAAAGAAGAAAAACTAACTAAGGTTTTCTTTGATTTATCATCTATAATTTGAGCATAAACCTGCTTTAAGCTTCTAAAAACAGATAAGCGTGGCATTAAACCTCTGCTAACCTGACTATTTTTAACTCTAAAAGCTCGTTTCTTTCTTTTTTGTATTAATTTTTTTTGCAAACTCACTGTAGCACCCCTTTAAAAACAAATTCTTTTTCTATTTTTATCAAACATTAAATTCAACAATATTAAGCGGCACCCTTAGCTTTTCCTGCTTTACGAATGATAACTTCATCCTCAAACATAATACCTGTGCCTTTGTATGGCTCTGTTTTACGCAATGCTTTAATATCAGAACACACATTTCCAAGTAAAAACTTATCTGGAGATTTTAATGTTAATTTTTGTCCTGTTCTATCTGTTGAAACTTCAACTCCATCAGGCAAATTATAATTTACTTTATGACTATATCCTAATGAAAAGGTCATCTTTTTCCCACTCAATACAGCCTTGTAACCTAACCCAACAATTTTAATCTTTTTTTCAAAACCTGTTTGTACACCTTGAACTTTATTCGCTAACAAAGCCCTATGAAGCCCCCACAAAGATTTAGTTTCTTTGGTCAATTTATCATCCGTTGTTGAAACAATTATAGAACCATCACCTAGTTCTACCTTAATTTGTTCCGGAACAACATGACTAAATTTTGCCTTTGGTCCCTCAATAAAAACTTCACTGCCTTTAATTTCAACTTTAGCAGTAGTAAGTGGGATAGGTTTTCTTCCAATCTTAGACATATCTTAATCCTCTTCCTGCAAAACTATCTAACATGACAAATAACTTCCCCACCAACAACAAGCTTACGCGCTTGTAAATCTGTAAGAATGCCCTTATTTGTCGAAAGAATAGCAATTCCTAAACCACCATCAACGCCTCGCATATTTTTTGCTCCTAAATATTCTCGACGGCCAGGCGTACTTATACGTTTTATTCCACGTATTACAGACATTCCCTTAACGTATTTAAGATACACAACTAAACAAGGCTTATCATTTTCATCATTCGCTTGTTGATAATCTTTAATATAACCTTCATCTTTTAATACTTTCGCTATACCTAACTTCATATTGGAAAAGGGAACCGAAACGGATCTCTTAGAAACCATCAAAGCGTTTCGAATAACTGTTAAAAAATCACCAATCGTATCAATTGACATTATTATCCTTTACTAATTACCAACTGGCTTTTTTAACGCCAGGTAACAAACCTTCAGACGCATATTTTCTAAAACAAATGCGACACAATGAAAAATCACCTAAAAATCCTCTAGGTCTTCCACACAACTTACAACGATTTCGAACTCTAACTGAAAACTTTGGAGTTTTTTTAGATTTCTCAATTAATGCTTTTCTTGCCATAACCTAAAATCCTTACCTCTATAACACTTGCTTTTTAAAAGGCATATCAAAACTTTTTAAAAGAGCTAAAGCTTGTTCATCAGATTTTGTTGATGTATGAATTGTTATATTCATGCCATAAACTCTTTCAACATTGTCATAATCAAGCTCCGGAAATACCATCCAATCTGAAATGCCTAAATTATAATTTCCTTGACCATCAAACTTTGTAGATATACCACGAAAGTCTCGCACGGAAGGTAAAGTAGCATTAACAAGTTTCTCTAAAAAGATATACATGTTCTTGCCTCTTAAAGTAACCTTCACACCAATATCCATTCCGGCGCGAATCTTAAAACCCGCTACTGACTTTCTGGCTTTAGTTCTTATTGCATTTTGACACGCAATTTTACTAACAACTTCCTGAATCAGACCAATCGCTTTACTATCACCCGTATTCTTAACACCAACATTAAGCACAATCTTTTCTAAACGAGGAACTTCCATCACATTTTTCAGTTTTAGCGATTTTGTTAATTCCGGTTTAATTTTGCTCTTATAATAATCCTGTAAACGTACTTCCATAAAAACAACCCTTAACTTTGACTAAAAAGCTTCTTTGCAACGATGACAAACTCTTGCTTTTTTGCCTTCATCCATAAATTTCGTTTGAATCCTACAAGCTTTTTTACAAGCAGGACAAACCGGCATAACCTTACAAAGGGGAAGAAAACTTTCCTCCTTTGATATCTTACTTTTTTCACCGGATTTACGCGCTTTTTGATGCTTTGTAACAATCCCAATACCCTTAACTAACACTTTATCTTTTTTGTTGTCAAGCTTTATTACAACGCCCTCTTTACCCTTGTCTCTACCTTGCAAAACAATAACTTTATCATCTTTTTTTATACGACTAAGCATATTTTCCTCTCACGCTACAATACTTCAGGAGCTAAAGAGACGATCTTTAAAAAACCTTGTGACCTTAATTCTCTTGCAACTGGACCAAAAATACGAGTACCAATCGGCTGTTTATCTTTATTAATTAAAACAGCGGCGTTGTCATCAAATCGTACATAACTTCCATCTGAACGACGAGCTTCTTTCCTTGTTCTAACAATAACAGCTTCCACAACTTCACTTTTTTTTACAGTACCACCGGAAATAGCTTTTTTAACAGTAACTTTGACCGTATCACCTAAGCGAGCAAACCTCTTACCCGTGCTACCAATAACATGTATAACGAGAACTTTTTTCGCTCCAGAATTATCCGCAACATTAAGCACTGTCTCTTTTTGTACCATCGCAACCCCTTAAACGGCTTTTCTTAAAATTTGAATCAATTTTGCATGTTTATCTTTGGAGATAGGTTTACACTCAATGATTTTGACCCAATCACCAATTTGAGCGCCATTCTCTTCATCATGCGCTTTATATTTTTTAGACTTTTTAATTGTTTTTCCAAGAAGAGGATGCTTTAAAGTTCTATTAACCTTAACAACAATGGTTTTATCCATCTTATTAGAAACAACTTCCCCCTCAAAAACTCTACCATTCAAATCTGTAGATTTCACTGTTTGCGCATTATTTATCATAAAAAAACCTCAAAAAAAATTAAGCGCCACTATCAGCTTTTAACTCTTTTGAATCACTTTTTAGTTTCAAAAAAGTTAATGCCCTCGCAGCGTCTTTTTTCAATTTTTTAAATTGTGAATAATCTTTAACTTGCCCTGCGGCAAGATTCAACCTCAAATCAAAAAGCTCTTTTTTTATGCGAGTAACTTCATTTAAAAGCGCTTTTTCACCCATCTTTTCAAAATTAACCTTTTCCATTATTCAGAACCCCCTTTTAAAAGCTCTATCGTAGATAATTTTTCATTTTTATCAATAAACTTAGTTTTAATAGGAAGCTTATAACTTGCGGATTTTAAAACCTTTTTCGCATAATCTTTTTCAACACCTTTAATTTCAAGAAGAATGCGACCCCGTTTTGCAACACAAACCCAGAACTCCGGATTTCCTTTTCCCTTACCCATTCTAGTTTCCGCAGGTTTTTTTGTAACAGGCTTAGATGGAAACATTCTTAAAAAATATTCCCCTTCTTTTTTCAATCTTCTGCTAACGGCAACCCTTACAGCCTCTATCTGCCTAGCCGTAATTCTACCGGGTTCCACGGCATAAAGACCATAATCACCAAAAGCTATATTTCTACAACCTTTCGTTAAACCTCTTATGCGCCCTTTTTGAACTTTTCTGTATTTTGTTTTTTTAGGCATTAACATTTTTCTTCACTTTCCATTCAGAATTAATATTCACCCAAACAAACCCAAACTTTAACACCAATTATTCCATAAGTAGTTTTAGCTTCAGCTAAAGCATAATCAATATTAGCCCTTAAAGTATGTAATGGGGTGGATCCTAACCTTAACCATTCAGATCTTGCAATTTCAGCTCCACCTAAACGCCCTGCGCAACAAATTTTAATACCTTTTGCGCCACTTCTTACGGCAGCAAAACCAGCTCTCTTCATTACACGCTTAAAACTTGATCTTCTTTCTAATTGCTGAGCAATACTTTTAGCAATAATTGCGGCATTCATTTCAGGGTTTTTCAACTCTTGAACAGAAACATCAATATTCTTCTTGAATTCGTTATAAAGTTCTTTTTTCAAGTGATCTATTCCCACACCCTTTTTACCAATAATTATTCCAGGTCTTGAAGAAGAAATAATTATTCTAATATTTTCAGCGGCTTTATCAATAACAATTTTACTGACATCACCTGTATTGAGCCTATTCTTAAGAAAATTACGCACTTTAAAATCTTCAATTAATTCTTTGCCATAATTTCCCTTTTTGGCAAACCAATGAGCTCGCCAATCTTCAAAAATACCTAATCTGAAAGATAAAGGACTTACCTTTTGTCCCACAACGCACCTCGACTTTCTTGATTTATTCTTTCAATTACAACTTTATTTACCAGCCAAACCTTTATCTTCTATTTTAGATAATACAATTTCCAAGTGGCTCAATCTTTTACGTTGAACAGCAGCTCGACCCATTGCTGCAGGTTTGTAATATTTAATAACCGGTCCTTCGTCAACCTTGATTTCTTTTATAAACAATTTTTCCATAACAGCTTCTTTTGCATTTAAATTTTTTGCGTTGGAAAAAGCAGAAATCAATGTTTTTGTAACGGGTACAACTTTCTTCATAGAACAAGTACTAAGCCAAGCCAATGCTTTATCAATTCTTTTGCCACGAATAACATCAACTATAGGACGCAACTTGTAAGGAGAAATTCGTATATATTTACTTTTAGCCTTGCCAATAAGCATAACTTCAACCTTCAACTAATAACAATTTACTATTTTGCAACAACCCCAGCCTTACGCTGACCACTATGTAATCGAAAAGTTCTTGTAGAAGCAAACTCACCCAAAGAGTGTCCAACCATGTTTTCAGTAATAAAAACCGGAACAAACTTTCTTCCATCATGAACAGCAATAGTAACACCTACAAAATCCGGTGTAATCGTGCTATTTCGTCTCCAGGTTTTTACGGTTTCCCTTGCGCCTGAAGCTTTTACTGCTTCTATTTTTTTCATCAACTTTTCATCAACAAAAGGACCCTTGCGAATCGATCTTGTCATAACAATCCTTCTTCAAACTCTAATAATTATTTTTTTCTTCTCTTCAAGATGGCAGAACTTTTACGTTTTCTAGTTCTAGCGCCTTTACAACTTTTACCCCAAGGAGTTGTTGGATGTGAACCAGATTTAGATCTACCTTCACCACCACCATGAGGGTGATCGATTGGATTCATAGCCATACCTCTTACAGTAGGTCTAATACCCAAATGCCTTGTTCTTCCGGCTTTACCCAATGTTATATTTTTATAATCCGCATTCGCTAAAATCCCTATGGTTGCGCGACAATTCAATCCAACAGTTCTTTGCTCTCCAGAAGGCATTTTTAATATTGCAAGCTCACCCTCTTTCGCAACCAATTGAATAGAATTACCTGCGCTGCGAGCAAACTTTCCACCTTGCTTTGGCTTTAATTCAACATTATGAATAAAAAAACCAATGGGAATACTCTTTAAAGGTAAGAAATTACCAACTTTAGCATCCACATTCTCTCCAGCGATAACCTTATCACCAACCTTTAGTCCTTCAGGTTTTATAATGTAACCTTTTGCGCCATTTTTATAAGAAATTAAAGCAATAGGAACATTTCTATTCGGATCATATTCAAAGGCAACTACACAACCTTCAACATTCTCATAAACACGCTTGAAATCTATAATTCTGTATTTTCTCTTCGCCCCTCCACCACGATGACGAACAGTAATTCTTCCATAAGCATTACGACCACCATGTTTATTTAATGGCGCAAGTAATGATTTTTCCGGATCTTTTTTATCAAGATCCTTAAAAGACATAAACTGCTGACCTCGCAAAGAAGGAGTCAATGGTTTTCTAGTTATTATTGCCATTTACTTTACCTCTGAATTTTCTCGTTGTTTACCTGAAACGCCCATACTCTCAAAATTGCTTGGAAGATCTATTGTATTCCCTTGCTTCAACGTAACTATTGCTTTTTTCATTCCAGGTGACTTGAATGTTTTTCTTGCAAATTCTTTGTTTTTACCTTTAAGATTTACAATTCGAACTTTATCAACCTTAACATTCCAAATCTTTTCTACAGCGTTACGCACCATAATTTTGTTAGCAACCTTATTTACCTCAAAGGTCAATTGTCCAAGACGCTTCTGCAAATCAATGCTCTTTGGAGTCGTTATGCTTCGTTTTATAACGTCATAAATATTTAATTCCATTTTGCAACCATATCTTTAAATAATTCTAAATCTTTTTTTAAAAAAACCCAATGTCTATTACTACTTAAATCAAAAACATTTGGTTGGTCAAAAGATAAAATATCAACATTAGCAAGATTTCTAAAAGATGCAAAATTTAACTCATCATTAAAAGGTAAAAACAAAACAATTTTCTTATTTAGAAGCTCTGAATTTTTAAGAAACAATCTTACTGATTTTGTACTAGGAGTTTCCCCTGAAACTGAAAAATCCAAGCAATTAATTCCATTGTCTTTTAATGCTTTGAAAAAAGTATTATTTAATACCAATTTATTTTGTTTTTTATTTACAGCTAAAGTTCTTACTCTTTGTTGTGGACCAAATGTAACACCACCTTTACGCCAAATCGGAGACCTAAGTGATCCCGCTCTAGCTCTACCGGTGCCCTTTTGCTTCCAGGGTTTCTTTGTGGAAAAACTGACTTCACCACGCCCTTTACAAGCAACCGTTCCCTGTCTCCAATTTTGTCGAAGCTTTCTTATTACACAAGAATAAGACTCAGAACTTTGCGCTTTTTCTTGTATATCAAGATTTAAATTAAATATATCTCGTTTTTTACCTGCTTCAGTATAAAGAAAAACATCTGCCATAATTAAACCGATCCTTGCATTCTAATTGAGACAAAAGAATCTTTTTTACCAGGAATAGCGCCATTAACAAATAAATAACCACTATCCTTATCTAAACGAATAACTTTTAAACTTTTTACAGTTAAACGCCGAAAACCCATATGGCCTGGCATTTTTTTACCTTTGTCAACTCTTCCATCAGCGCATATATTTCCGATAGACCCAGGAGAGCGATGGAACGTTGAACCGTGAGAAGCTGGCCCCCCACTAAAATTCCATCTTTTCACAACACCCTGAAAACCCAACCCTCTAGAAACACCACTAACATCAACAATAGAGCCCTCTTTTAAACTAGAATGCTCAAGTGTTATTTTTTGCGCCACTTTAAACTTAGGCTCTTCACCCAAATCATCAATTCTTACTTCTTGAAGTTTTGAAAAATAATTTTTTTTATTTTTCAACCAACTTATATCAAAAGTTTTATTTCTGTGCTTTTTTTTCAATAAACCTAATTGTAAAGAAGCATATCCATCTTTATCAGAAGTTTTGACTTGCGTAACAAGCCAACTTCCAATATCGACAACAGTCACCGGAATAACATTTCCATCTTCATTAAAGATTTGTGTCATTCCAATTTTTTTACCAAGAACTCTATTCAACATAATAAAAAGCCTTTACCTAATTTCTACGTCAACCCCGGCAGAAATATTTAATCTCATTAAAGCATCCATTGTTTGCTCCACAGGAGAAACAATATCTAAAATACGCTTATGCGTAACCAACTGAAATTGCTCACGAGACTTCTTATCAACATGAGGGGATCTTAAAACTGTATATATCTTTTTTCTGTTAGGTAGAGGTACAGGACCCAAAATTTGAGACCCCGTACGCCTTACTGCAAAAACAATTTGTTTCACAGCATTATCTAACAATTGATGATCGTAAGATTTTAGTGTTAAACGTATCTTTTGTTTCTTCATCAAAATAAACCTGCTCTGAATAAATTATTTTATAACTTCAGTAACAAT
The DNA here is from genome assembly GCA_030605785.1 of bacterium. Taxonomy (GTDB): domain Bacteria; phylum Babelota; class Babeliae; order Babelales; family JAUWHS01; genus JAUWHS01. The sequence continues at coordinate 20,868 of JAUWHS010000034.1, read as the reverse complement.
ACCAGCGCCAACCGTTCTACCACCTTCACGAACAGCAAACTTCATCTCTTTGTCCATTGCAACAGGACTTACAAGTTTAACGATTACTTCAACTTCATCCCCGGGAACAACCATTTCTCTGCCTTCTGGCAATGTAATTGTACCGGTAACATCTGTTGTTGTAAGATAAAACTGAGGTCTATAACCATTAAAGAATGGTGTATGTCTACCACCTTCATCTTTTTTCAAAGTAACAAGTTGCGCCTTAAATTCTGTATGAGGAGTAATTGAACCCGGTTTAGCAATAACTTGCCCACGTTCAACATCTTCTTTTTTGACTCCACGAAGCAATAACCCAACGTTATCTCCAGGAATAGCTTCCTTCATTTCCTTATTAAACATTTCAACGCCGGTAACAGTTGTCTTAACAGTATCCCTGAATCCTACAATCTCAACCTCTTCACCAATCTTTACGACACCCTGCTCAACACGACCCGTAACAACAGTACCGCGACCTGCAATAGAGAAAACATCTTCAACTGGCATTAAAAATGGCTTATCTTTATCACGTTCCGGTGTTGGAATATAAGAATCAACAGCTTCCATTAATTTTTCGATTGAACCTTCACCAAGTTCACCCTTGTCACCTTCTAAGGCCTTTAACGCTGAACCTTTGACGATAGGAATATCATCGCCGGGAAAACCATACTTAGATAAAAGCTCTCTGACTTCTTCCTCAACAAGCTCAACCATACTTTCGTCATCAACCATATCAACCTTATTTAGATAAACAACGATTGCGGGAACTCCAACTTGTCTTGCAAGAAGAATGTGCTCTCTTGTTTGAGGCATTGGACCGTCTGCCGCGGAAACAACCAAAATGGCTCCATCCATTTGAGCTGCTCCGGTGATCATATTTTTAACATAGTCAGCGTGACCGGGACAGTCAACATGAGCATAGTGACGTTTAGGGGTTTCATATTCAACGTGAGACGCTGCAATAGTGATACCTCTTTCTCTTTCTTCAGGAGCATTGTCAATTTGATCAAAAGCTTTAAACTCAGCTCCGCCTTTTTCAGCTAAAACCTTTGTAATAGCTGCTGTCAAAGTTGTTTTACCATGATCAACGTGACCAATCGTACCAACATTGACGTGTGGTTTTGTTCTTTCAAAAACACCTTTTGCCATCGTTATTCCTTCCTAACACATTAATACATATTACTTACTATTTATTTTTTACCTGCTATTACTTCCTGAACATTTTTAGGCACTTCTCTATATGCCTCAAATTGCATTGTATAATTTGCTCGACCCTTAGTCATAGAACGTAAATCCGTTGCATAACCAAACATCTCACCAAGAGGAACTTCCGCATCAATAACTTGAACACTTTTTCTAGACTCCATTCCTAAAATTCGTCCTCTTCTTGAATTCAAATCACCCATTACGTCGCCCATATTTTCTTCAGGGGTTAAAACCTCAACCTTCATTACAGGCTCTAATAAAACAGGAGACGCATTGGATAAACCCTCTTTAGTTGCCATGGAAGCTGCTATTTTAAACGCTATTTCAGAAGAGTCAACATCATGAAAAGATCCATCGTAAACAATTGCTTTAACATCAACCGTTGGATATCCCGCAATTACACCGGATTCCAAAGCCTCTTTAACACCTTTTTCTATGCCGGGAATAAATTCTTTAGGAATTGTTCCACCAACAATCTTATTCTCAAACTGAAAACTTTCACCTCTTTCCAGTGGCTCAAGTTTTAACCAAACATGACCATATTGACCATGCCCACCGGATTGCCTGATAAATTTACCTTCAGCTTGAACTTGTTTTTGAATTGTTTCTTTATAAGCAACTTGCATTTTACCAACGGATGATTCAACTTTATGCTCTCTTAAAAGCCTGTCTACAACAATTTCTAAATGAAGCTCACCCATTCCGGAGATAACAGTCTGACTTGTTTCTTTATCAAAGGTAAACCTGAAAGAAGGGTCTTCTTGCATCATTTTTCTTAAAGATAAGGTTAGTTTTTCATACTCACCTTTATTATTGGGTTCAATAGCAACACTTACAACTGCTTCAGGAGTATCTATTGACTCTAAAATAATAGGATACTTTTCATCACAAAAAGTATCTCCTGTGGAAACATCTTTAACACCGATTAGAGCTACAATATCTCCGGCAGAAACACTCTTAAGCTCTTCTCTCTTGTTTGCGTGCATTTTTAGCAATCTACTTACTCTTTCTTTCTTACCTTTTGATGCATTGTATATATATGAACCTGCATCTAAAGAACCTGAATAAATACGCGCAAAAGTAAGGGAGCCAACAAATGGATCTGTCATAATTTTAAAAGCCAGAGCGCAAAAAGGTTCTTTGGAATCAGCTTTTCTAATTTCAATTTCATTTGTGTCCGGATTCACACCTTCAATAGGGGGCACTTCTAAAGGAGAAGGTAAATAATCAATAATAGCGTCAAGTAAAAGCTGCACACCCTTATTTTTGAATGCAGACCCACAAAACATAGGTGTAACTTCTTGAGTTAAAACACCTTTTCTTAACGCTCTTTTAATTTCCTCAATAGAAACCTCTTTAGCCTCTAAATATCTTTCAGCTAACTCGTCATCAAAGTCACTTGCCGTTTCAACAATTTTTTCATAAAGCTCTTCAACTTTATCTAAATATTCAGCAGGAACATCTTCAACCTTAAGCTCTTCTCCCATACTGCCACCAAAAGAAATCATTTTTTTTGTTAAAACATCAATAATGGCATGAAAATCTTCGGACTCTCCTACAGGAATTTGCATCGCCAAAGGATTGCCTTGAAGCTTTTTTTCAACTTCCTTAACAACAGAAAAATAATCCGCTCCTACACGATCTAATTTATTTACAAAAGCAATTCTGGGAACTTTGTATCGATCAGATTGTCGCCATACTGTTTCGGATTGAGGCTCAACGCCTCCAACTCCACAAAAAACAGCTACCGCTCCATCCAAAACACGTAAAGAACGTTCAACTTCAATAGTAAAATCAACGTGACCCGGTGTATCAATAATATTTATTCTATAATCTTTCCAAAAACAGGTAGTCGCCGCAGAAGTAATTGTAATACCTCTTTCTTGTTCTTGCTCCATCCAGTCCATAGTGGCTTCACCTTCGTGAACCTCACCTATCTTATGAGAAACACCTGTATAAAAAAGAACTCTTTCAGTCACGGTAGTCTTTCCCGCATCAATGTGAGCCATGATACCAATATTTCTATATTTATCTAAAACATTACTCATTATTTAATCCTAACCAACTACCATGCATAGTGAGAGAAAGCTCTATTAGACTCAGCCATTCTATGAACATCTGATTTCTTCTTAAACGCGTTACCACGACCTTCAACCGCATCAAACAATTCACTAGCTAAACGCTGTCCCATTGTTTTATCTGATCTCGCAGCAGCGGATTGAATAATCCAACGCAAAGACAATGCCAAAGCCCTTGTAGAACGAACTTCTGTCGGAATTTGATAAACACTTCCTCCAACACGTCTGGCTTTTACCTCAACTGCAGGTTTTATTTTCATAATAGCTTTTTCAAAAAGCTCATAACCTTTTCTCTCATCACCATTTGATTTTGTAGTCAAAATATCAATCGCGTCATAAACGATACGTCTGGCAATATTCTTTTTGCCTCGTTCCATAATGTAATTAATCATTTTTTGAACTAAAAAAGATTGAAATCGAGGATCAACACCAATATCTCTTGTAAAATCAGTAGTTCTTCTTCTAGGCATTATTATTTACCTCCCTTTTTTCTTTTTGCGCCATAAAGAGATCTGGATTGCATACGTCCCTCAACACCCGAAGAATCTAGCGTTCCTCTAATTATGTGATATTTTACACCTGGTAAATCTTTTACTCTTCCCCCACGAACCAACACAACAGAGTGCTCTTGAAGATTGTGACCTTCTCCTGGAATATATGCCGTTACCTCTTTTCCTGTAGTAAGTTTTACACGAGCAACTTTTCGAAGCGCCGAATTAGGTTTTTTTGGTGTTACGGTATACACACGAACACAAACCCCACGCCTTTGAGGACAATCACTAAGTGCGGGAGACTTAGTGATTTCTTTGATTACTTTGCGTTTATTACGCACTAATTGATTTATTGTAGGCATATATTTAATCCCAATAAAAAATAAACAAATACAAAACTATCTATTTCTCTTGTTTTTTGACAGAAGAAGCTTTTAAATGAAACACTACTATCAAAAAGAGACCATGTTGCAATGAAAACAAACTATGCAAGGTAAAATATCACCAAATAGAAAACACTCTACATCGTAGTTCGACTCGAATTATTCTAACCTTTTTTTTATTTTTTTCAAGAAAAAACCGTATTCTTTTAAAAATTAATAAAATTAAAGAAGCTTTACTTGCGCATAATTTTGCTTTATTTTTTTACTGAAATCTAAAAAAATAATCTTATAACCATAAAACAAAGGAACTCTTAAATGAATATTCAGCCTTATATGATGGTCTTTACAAATAAACTTCTACCTTTTTTCTTTGCTATTGTAGGCTTCGGATTACTAATCACAGTTCATGAATTCGGTCATTTCATTTTTTGTAAAATTTTTAGAATTGATACTCCAACATTTTCAATTGGTATGGGACCGGCAATTTATAAGAAAAAAATAGGAAATACAAACTTTACACTTGCCGCGATTCCTTTAGGAGGTTATGTGGAAATTGCAGGCCAAGCAGAAGTTGGACAAGGCAAACAAAAACTTGCAAAAGATATGAGTAACCGGTCTTTTGCCGTTAAACCTTATTGGCAAAAAGCATTTGTCATTCTTGGTGGTGTAATTTTTAATTTTTTATTTGCGTATCTTGTTTTTTCAATTCTTTTTATGGTTGGAATACCAAAACAAAAAGGTTCTTTGATTGTAAATTCAATAGTCGAAAATTCTGCTGCCGCAAAATACGGCCTACAAAAAAATGATAAAATTATATCAATAAACAACAAAGCGATAAGTTCTGAACCTGATAAAATGATTGTTGAAATGCAAACCATTTTATTAAAAGAACTTTCTGATAACCCGGATAAAGAAGTTAATTTATTAATAACAAGAAACGGTCAGGAAAAAGAATTAAAAATCAAATTAGGTTCAAAAAAAGAAGGCGGTAAAAAAATAGGTTCTCTTGGAGCAATGTTGGAACCACAACTAACGCCAATAAAAGGTGAATACCAAAGATATTCTTTTTTTAAGGCTATTGGCAGGGGAATAGGCGCAACCAACAATTTAATCGTTCAAATGCTTTATGGTTTAAAAATTCTATTTCAACAAAGATCATTAAAAGGCGCCGGTGGTCCAATAATGATTATTTCAAAAACTTTTGAAAGCGCGCAAAAAGGATTCTCAACTCTATTTATTTTCCTAGCGATTATTAGTATCAATCTCGCGATAATAAACCTTCTACCAATTGGCGCATTGGATGGTGGTCAATTTTTGTTTGTAACAATTGAAGCAATAATTAGAAGACAAATTCCTGAAGTAATAAAATTAGCAATTAATTTAACTTCCTGGGTTCTATTAATTTCGTTGATTTTATATTTATCGTTCAGAGACATTGTTCGAATTTTTAATGGAATGAAGTAATAAATTTAAAGCCCAATTTTAATATCGGGCTTTTTTTATATAAATATTTTTAGATCAACCTAGATCAACATCCATTTATCCGGGTTTTTTATAAAATGTTCTACGACTAAACGGTTGAAACTGTGTCCAGTTTTTTGCGCCCTAACGGTACCGGCTAAACGTTTACCTAAAAGCCCCAAATCACCCAATAAATCTAATAATTTATGCTTTATAAATTCATCTGCGCATCGTTGATTATTTAAAAAATCATCTTGACCGATAACAACGGTATTTCCCAAACTTGTACCCCTAGCTAAATCATGCTTTTTTAAAAAGGGTAACTGCTCTAAAAAACCGAAGGTTCTGGCCGGCGCAATATGTTCAACAAAAAAATCTTTAGTTATCACTGCATTTAGATTGGATTTTCCTACGAGGGGATGATTAAAATCAGCATGATAATCAATATACAAATTCGTATCAAAAACTTCAGATAAAATTTGTTTTGCAGGTGAAATTTCAATTAAACGGCCCTTGTCATCACTAAAAAGTAGTTTTTCTTTGGGTGTTAAAAATTTACATTCTTCATCTTGTTCTACAGTCTGAACATCTAAAAGACCATAAATAAACGGCGCCGCGCTACCATCTAAAATTGGAATTTCACAATCTTTTGTCTCAATAACAACATTATCAATTTCAAACCAAACAATTGCCGCCATTAAATGTTCAATAGTACTAATAGAAAAACTTGAATTTTTTATTACAGTTGCATGCATCGCAACTTCAGGAATAATTTCTCCCACCTTCATTTCAACATTAGGAAAATTTTTATTTCTGATAATTATCCCGGAATTGACCTGCGCCGGTCTTATAGTCACACTAACAGCCTGACCGCTATGAACCCCAATTCCATTAAATGTAATCTCTCTTTTTATTGTTTTTTGTCTTTTCACTTCTAATCTTCCTGATTTTTTTAAAAAAAATAGCAGGACTTTTAAATCCTGCTACTAATTTAATAACTCAAAACCTTAAGATTGTTGCGCTTTGTGTGGATGCTCACTTCCGGCATAAATCTTTAACTTTTTAATAATCTGTCTACTCAGTTTATTTTTGGGGAGCATTCCCTTAACGGCATGTTTTATAATTGCTGTTGGATCCTTTTGCATTAACTCTTTGGCTGTCTTTTCTTTTTGTCCACCACGCCAACCGGAAAAAGTTCTATAAATTTTACCATCAAGCTTATTACCGGTAAGTTTTATTTTTTCACAATTGGTAATAACAACATAATCTCCGCTATCAACATGAGGTGAAAATTCGGGCTTGTCTTTTCCTCGTAAAATATCTGTAACTTTTGTTGCTAAACGACCTAAAACTAAGTCTGTTGCATCAATAAAATGCCATTTTGGCTTAATATCTTCTTTTTTCAAGAAAAAGCATTTATTCATATCCATTTGAAAAATCTCCTAAAAAAGCATTATTTTAAATTTATTTTTAATTTTTTAACGAAATAAACGGGACTATTTCGCACGAAAGTATTGATTTTAAAGCAAAATTAGATTGTGGTCAAATAAGAAAATATAAACAATTCTTAAAAATACGTAAAAAAACAACTTTATATTTAAAAATTATATATTTTGCGCTATTTTTCATGTCTGTAAAACACCGTTTGCCTAATAGAAAAGGTTCTTTTAATATATAAGAAATGTAATATTACACAAAAACCTTAATGTGTTGAAAAATGGAGTTATTAAAATGAAAAAAAGGTCTAACATGTTTTTTTTACTTACTTTAACAGGTTCTCTTATTACACTTAATCTTCAACTTAATTCTAAAAATATACAACCTTACCTTAAAAATAGTTTAGAAATTTCCACCGAAAACCAGGAAGAACAAGAAGAACAATTAACTGCAGAAATTGAAAACGAAATAACAAAATTATATTTTGAAACAAAAATAATTAAAGCAAATCTTAATTTAATCAATAAAGAAAAAAAGAAACAAAAATATCTACAAAAAAGAGTTGAATATCTTAAATATTTGATATTAGCATGTGCCTTTCTTAACAACTATTCTAATAATATGAATTTAGAACACAAAATTTTTTTTATTTCAAAAATACGGGAAGAAGGAATATCTCCAAATAGTTTACTTACAAACATTCAACAAGAATTTCAAAAGCAAATATCTGATATAGAAAATCTTGAAGACTTTAAATATGAGATTCCAGGTAGAATTTTTTATGGCGAAGATGCAGATATGGACATTAGTTCAGATGAAGAATAATAAAATTAATAGATGAAGAATAATAAAATTAATAAAGGAATCAAAATGATAAAAAAAATATTATTAAGTTTATTACTTTTAAATTTAATTGGACTAAATAATTCAGTTTTATTTGCAAGAGAAGGGATACAACAACAAGAATTAATAGAAGCAGAAGATGAACCCATAGTAGAAGATCCAAGCCTCGAAGAAATTGTTCAAAGAATTCAAGTTATAAATACGGAATTAGAGAATTATCATTCAAACAATAACGTAGAAAATAATAGAGAAGATTACACACAATTGGTCGGACAAAAAATAATGCACCTAATTTCAGGACTTGCAAAAATAGACGTTAATTTAGGAACCTTAACAGCTGAATCAATACGAGCAGATGAAGATATTGTTTTTTTATTAAAAGAAATAGAACAAGCTTTAGGAAATATTGTAATAACGGAGAGTGGAACAATTGCTCAATACCCAATAGCAACGCAACAATACAACCTATTTAATCAAGATCAATTAGATGCTGTATTTGAACTTCTTGATTTAAAAATTGAAGACTTAAGATATCAGCTTGAAGCTCTATCCTCGGAAAACGATAATAACTAAAAGCGCGCAAACTTAAATAAGCCCCGCAAAATATGCGGGGCTTATTTTTATTTCTTATTAATCACAGCTTTCATAAATAAATCAAAAAGTGGATGTGAAGTAAGTGGATAAGATTTAAATTCCGGATGAAATTGAGATCCAACCATAAATGGATGATTTTTAATTTCAGCAATTTCTACTAAATTTTTTGCTTTGTAAATTCCTGAAAAAACAATTCCCTTTTTTTCAAACACATCTTTAAATTTGTTATTAAATTCATATCTATGACGGTGGCGCTCTTTAACCAAATCCTTTTTATAGGCTTTATATGCCAAAGTTTTTGGTAAAACGGTACAAGGATAGGCGCCAAGTCTCATTGTACCCCCCTTTTTTTTCACGCCTTTTTGTTCTTCAAGCAAACTTATAACCGGATACTTTGTATCTTTATCAAACTCCGTACTTGAAGCGCCTTTTAATTTTAAAACGTCTCTCGCGAATTCTATTAACATAATTTGCATACCCAGGCAAAGACCTAAAAATGGAATCTTTTTTTCTCGCGCGTATCTTGCCGCAAATATCTTTCCTTTAACTCCTCGCGCGTCAAAACCGCCCGGAATTACAATTCCATCAACAGATTTTAATTGTTTCCAACTAGCGGAAGTTCCATTGTATCCGGTTTTTTCTAACCCTTCCGCCTCGATAACAACTATTTCGACATCTTTTTTATAATGATAACCGGCAGTTTTAATTGCTTGAACAATACTTATATACGGATCATTACTTCCAACATATTTTGCAATAAGAGCAATTTTAATGCCTTTTTTTGAATCTTTAATAATATCTAAAAGTTTTAACCATTTATTAAGATTTGCTTTTTTAATTTTTCTAACACCAAACCATTCTTGAATTCTTTCATTAACTTTTTGATCTTGTAAAGCAAAAAATAACTGCCAAGAAGGTTTAAATGTTAGAACTTGAAATATAAGATCTCTATCAACTTCACACATCATAGCAAGTTTTTTCATTGCATTTTCTGAAATCTTTTTTTCGGATCTTAAAAACAAAGCATCCGGAGTTAAACCTGCCGTTTTTAACGCAACTACGCTGTGTTGTGTTGGCTTCGTTTTTGTCTCACCGGTCCAAGGTAGAAGGGGAACATAGCTTAAGTGACAATGCATCAATTTATGACGCCCAAATTCCATTTTCATTTGCCGAATGGCTTCAAAAAAAGGGAGGCCTTCCATATCCCCAACTGTTCCGCCAATTTCAATTAAAATAAAATCAGTTTTTTCTTTTAACGCGAAATTAAATAAACGATTTTTAATCGCGTCAACGACATGAGGAACAACTTGAATACAGCGACCTAAAAACTTACCTTTTCGTTCATTATCTAAAATTTCTTGATAAATTTGGCCTGAAGAAACTGAAGAATCTCTTGTTAGATAAACACCCAAAACTCTTTCATAATGTCCTAAATCTAAATCTGTTTCGGCGCCATCCTCTGTTACAAAAACTTCACCATGAACAAGAGGAGACATCGTTCCGGGGTCAACGTTTAAATAAGGATCCCACTTTGCCACAGAAATAGAATAACCTGAATTTTTTAGCAATACACCAAGAGAAGAAATCAAAACTCCTTTTCCTATTGATGAACAAACTCCACCTGTAACAAAAATAAATTTTGTTTTCTGTTTTTGAACTTTCTCAAATAAACTACTCATTCAATTTCTCCAATAAATATAAACTTCTTTTTTCCCAAATATTTTAAAGTTTAATTAATAAAAAATATTAATTAAATTATTTTTTTATTTTTTAAATAAAGCTTCTATCTCTTCAATAGTTTTCGGTAATTGATAACTCAAGCACACTGCCCCTTCGTCTGTCATCAAAAAATCATCTTCTATTCGTATTCCCATATTTTCCTCAGGAATATAAATTCCCGGTTCAATCGTAAAAACAGCCCCCGGAAGTAATGGCTCTTTGAGGCTTCCAACATCATGCACATCTAATCCTAAATGATGACCTATTCCATGGAAAAAATACTTATCATATCCTTTTGATTTTAAAAACTTTAAAGCTAAATGTTGCAACGACTTATCCGGATTATCAGGATTATTTAAAAACATTCCCGGTTGAGCAGCCTGTTCAATAAAAGATTGTGTTTGTAAAACAATATTATAAACTTCAGCTTGTCGTTTAGTAAACTTTCCACTAACAGGATAAGTACGAGTTAGATCCGCGGCGTAATATTTATATTCCGCGCCAATATCAATTAAAACAAGATCTCCATTTTTTAATGTCTCATTTTGTCCCATGTAATGCAAAACAGTTGTATTTTTTCCTGTCGCGACAATACTTGGAAACGCGATTTGAGCTCCCATATTTGTAAACACAGCTTCAATGATAGCTTTAATTTCATTTTCAGTTGAGCCACTTTTTATAATTCCGCAAGCAGATTCTTGAGCTAAACTTGTAATTTGAATAGCGTTATAAATACGATCAACTTCATACTTACTTTTAATTGTTCGCATCTCATGAATGATAGGAGCAATGTTAATAGTATTGTTCCGCAAATGAGAAACAGTTTGACACAAATTTTTATAAATTAAATTTTGATAAAAATATTGATTTTCATTTTCATCTAAAAGAGTAAAAATAACTGTTTGATCATCTATTTTTGAATTAAGATCTGAAATTAAATTTGAATATTTTTCTTTTGTAAACTTTGGTGTAAAAGTATATCCACCACAAACCCCACCTAAATTTTTTACCTGATCAACTTTAATTTTATCCGCTGTTTTTTTGTCCGTCGTTAAAAAAGTAGCAAGCCATTTTTCTCTAACACCACCATAATTAGGTAAATATAAAATTTCTTCACTTTTATTTTCATCAAAATAAATAGCTAGAACGACAGACGGCTCGGTAACGCATGTTAAGGAATAAAAAGAACTTTCTTGTCTAAAAACAGACCGTACATTTTCAAAATCCGCAAATAATAAAATTATTCCATTTTTTACTTCCGGATATCCTTTACGCAAAATATCAACTAATGCTTTTCTTCTATTTTTAAACATTCGTTCTCCTTAAAAATTTACCAATCATAACGACTCATTACAGGTCGTTTAAATTTCCTTGAAAAAGAACCAAAGGATTCTAATTTAATATTTAAAACAAAAGCTCTTTCACTTTTCCATTGACCAAATTGTCTATAATTTTTTTCTTCAAAGCCTAAATTAACACCCCAACAATGTCCTGTATAGTAAAGATAAATTTTATGAACCAAAGGTTTTATTCCCTCAAGAGGTAAAAAAGTATTTTGCTTGGTTGAATAAAAATGTCCGGTATAAGAAAATGTTGCTTGTTTTGTAATTGGAATATCAATTCCAAAAAATACAAAATGTGGAATATCACTTATAAGTTCTCGCGTTTGTTGTAATTCCAATTCCTGATAATAAAGGCCTATGAAAAAATTAAACTTATGAATTGAAAGTTCTGTATTTATTTGGGACTGTAAAAGTTGAAACCCTCCAATATCATATTCCTGGCTAACAAAAATATTTAAACCCGAACTGTTTAAACCAAAATCAACTCTAAATGGTAATATCTGTTTTTGATGGGGAACTCTATTTAAATTAAAAAAATCACTTCGATTATAAAAATCAAATCCCTGAGAAAGGTTTAAATCTATTTGTAAATTTTCAAAATACCAATTGTTACGCAAAGCAAATTCTATTTCATTTTTAGGATAAACATAATCATACTCATCAGCATGAAACCAACGACTTTGCTCTATCTTAGGAATAAAATTCCACTTTAAATTTGGCTGAATGTAATGAACATATTTAAAATCTGAAGAAGCTGAAAAATATTCCGGCAATGACCATTCCGCCCCATAATTTGCAAAAAACCTATATGCGCCATCGTTACCAATATCACCCTGTAAACAATTTATCGATGGTAAACCAACACCATCATCCTTTTTTATCCTGGATCTTAATTGCAAACTCGGATCAACAAAAAATCTAAATAATTGGTCTTTAATGCGAACCGTTTTATTTAAATCTCCTTCATAAAAAAATCTCAATGTATCAGTTTTTTCTAAAGGCAAAATAGCTTCCTCTTTTACCACTTTTGATTCAAAAAAAGTTTTTTGGATTATTTTCTGTTTTGAGCGAATACTATCTATAAAAAAATCTTGTTTATAAGAAAAAAAATTCAAAATATTTTTATAATCATAATTTAATTCAAAATGAGGAATTTTCCATACCTCGATTCTATCTTCAATTTCTTTTTTGCAAGAAAAAAGACCCTTTTTAATATTATCAAGTTCTTCAAAAGCAATTGGACCTAAAAGTTTTCTAATTTCGCTATCTGTCATTTCTTCAAACTTTTTACGCCAACTTTTGCTACCATCAAAAAAGGCTAAATTAGCAACTCCCCCAAATAAATTATGTCGCAAGAACCAAGAGTTATTAAAAGTATCTTCAACTGATTCAGTCTCATTAAAAAAATGAAACCCTATTCTTTTATCTGTTCCAAAATCAACTCTTAAAAGACTAGAAGCATTATTATTACTAAAGGAAACAGGAATTTGTTGAAAATCGGTTCCTCTAATCCAATAATGACGAGTCGTACCTTGTACAACCACATCTTTTTTTTGGAAAAATGAATTTCTTTCAACCGCGTATTCCGCTTTTATTTGAGAAAAGGAATCAGAACTTCTTGCCCATCGAAATAAATCTGAAAATACAATACCTTGTCTATCTCTCCAATCAATACCCAAAGTACTATCCGAATGCTTTGAAAGATACCAATAAAAATCTTGTTTAACTCCGGGACCCAAAACATCATCATAAGAAAATTTTGGTAATAAAAAACCGGAACGTGATTTACCTTGAATAGGCAAAGCCAAATACGGCCACATAAAAATAGGCAAGTCACCAACCTTAAAAATTATACCCGAAGTTCTCAAAAGATAATTTCCGTAAAGAGTCGCGTGTTTCGCCTTAACAGACCAATGAGGAGGAACACTATCGCAAGGGGTATAAACAATTTCATCAAGTCGCCAATTATTACCTTTTTTTTCCGCGAAAAGGGCAGATACAAAACCTTCATCAAAATGAACTTTTACATTATTCGCAACACCATCTTTTGTATCAAGTTTTAGAAAAAAACTATCTGCCAAAATTAAAAAGTCATTTGTTTCAATTTCAATAAAACTAGACTTCTCCTTTTTAGCGATTAAAAGATGTTTTTCTTTATCAATCAAAACATAATCGGCCCAAATATGAAAATTCTTATCAACCGAAATTTCCACATTGCCCTGAAAAATAACTTTATTAAAGTTTTCGATTCTTTGCTTAACGCTATTGATTTTTAAGATTTTTACAGATTTTGCCAGATCATTATTTTCAGAAAAAAGATTGATTGGCATTAAAATTAAACATAAAATTAATGCCCAAAATTTAATTCGAATAAACATTTTATTTTCATCTCAAAACAATAGCTTTAAAATTCAAAAACCGTTCTGAACCCGAATACGGAATTAAAGTGAAGTCAATCATATTTAAAAAAAACTAAACTTGTTTGTCATTGTAAAACAACCTAATAATAAATTTGATAAGACCATGAAATGGTCGAAAGATGTTAGCCCAGTGCAAGCGATCTTTGATCGCGCAGCTCTGGGAAAGAAATTCACCCCCCACCCAAGCCCCGTTGGCGGGGCGGCACTTATTTAAATAAATATTTTTTATCATATTCAATTTCATGTTTGTTCAGTAATTTCATAAATTCATCCAAGAAAGAATTTTTCTTATGATGAATTTTTTGGTTTAAAATATAATTTTTTACGATATTAATTTTGGATGTACTTACCGAAAAAGCTCCGTAACCTTCTTGCCATGAAAATCTCATTCGTGGATAAAGTTGATTAATAAATTTAGAAGAATTAGTTTTTGTTCTACGCACTAAATCTGCAATTGAATATCGCGCAGGAATTCGCACTAAAAGATGAACATGATCCGGCATTCCACCAATTAATATAGGATCACATTTTTCATTCTTGATAACCCCTCCCATGTAACTATGTAATCTTTTTTCTAAATTAGTTTCTATAATTGGTAAGCGATCCTTAGTTGACCAAACAATATGAAAAAAAATACTTGAATATGTATGACTCATAAAATTCCACTACCTTCTAATAAAATTGTATCGCCCCGCAAACGGGGCTTGGGTGGGTGGTGAATTTCTTTCCCAGAGCTGCGCGATCAAAGATCGCTTGCACTGGGCTAACATTTATCGCCCATTTCATGGGCTTGCCAAATAAATCAAAAAATCAACATACAATTACAAGCGCATTTTTCATAAAACAAAAGTAAATTTATACCGCATTTTAAAAAGGTCTTCTGCCTGACAATGCTTTATAAATTGTAACACGATCCATGTATTCTAATGTTGAACCAATTGGAACGCCACTTGCTAATCTTGTAACTTCAATGTTTTTTTTATCGAACCTTGAAGAAATAAAACTCGCGGTAGCTTCTCCTTCCGGTGTTGGATTGGTGGCCATTATAATTTCTTTAATATTTTTATCAATTCTTTTAATTAAACTTTCAATATTTAAGTCATCTTGCCCAACACCCTCTAAAGGGCAAAGAGCTCCACCCAAAACATGGAAAACTCCGTCATAGCCACCCGCTTTTTCAATCGCAAATAAATCATACCAAGTTTCAACAACACAAATAGTATTCTTATCTCGTCTTGCTGAAGAACAAATAGAACACAATTCAAAACCTTCCGTCCAATTAAAACAAATAGGACAAGCTCTTATATTTTTTTTAGCTTCTACAATTGCCGCGCAGAATTGATCTATTTGTTTTGCGTCGCTTGTTAAAAAATGCAACGCGATTCTATAAATATTTTTAGACGCTAAATAAGGAACTTGCTGCAATTGACGAACAAGTCTTTGCAAACTTGGCAAACCATCAAACATTAAAAGCTCTCTTTTATAAAATTAGCTACAACGCTTGTACACGAACAAATCTATATTTTTTAAAAAAATCTTTTTCTAATTACATCTTCACCAACAGTAAACAAATTATTTACAAACCAATAAAGAACTAAACCGGCTGGAGCATTCATAAAAAGAAAAACCATGAAAATTGGCATTAAAAGCATCATTGTTTTCATTTTTTCATCTTGAGCCGGACTCATTTGTTGCTGCCAAAACATTGCCGCGCCCATTAACAATGGCAAAATATAATACGGATCTTTTGAGGATAAATCTGTGATCCAAGCAAAAAATGGGGCTTGATATAAATCTAGATAACTGTTTAAAACTTTATATAAAGAATAAAGAATTGGAATCTGAATAAGCATAGGCAAACATCCCATAACCGGGGTTGCGGCTGAAAGATTATGTTCTTTATGAAACTTAACAACCTCCGCATTTTGCATCGCCAAATTGTTTTTGTATTTCTTACGAATTGAATTGAGTTGAGGTTGATATTTACTATAAAGATCCATTTTTTTTCTTGCGTAAATGGAAACCGGAACAAATGGTATTTTTACCAAAAGGGTTAAAAGAATAATCGCAATTCCATAATTACCAACCAAGTCAAATAACCAAACTAAAAGTTTTAAAATTAATTTACAAATCCATGAAAGCCATCCAAAAGAAAGCAACCCTTCTAATCTTGGATCAACTGCCTCCATTTCTTCAATAGACTTTGGACCTAAATAAAAAGAAATATTAAACGTTTGATCTTCTTCAATTTTTTGTCCCTCCAAAATGGGATATAACAAATCATTACCAAACTTTTTAAAATAAGCTCTTTGAATAAAAGACGATTTATTATCTATTAAACAATGAACAAAGTATTTATCTTGACCTCCAAACATCGGCGGCGCGATCCAAGCTTGATCTGCTATTTGCTCTTTTGTCGCTACATGAACTTTGTCATTTACGTCAGCATAAAAACCGGACTGAGCATTATCTTTAATTTCACTTACAAAAGGAGCGGCAAAAAATAATCTTGGTTGTAAGAATTCAAAACTACTCTTTGATCTCTTTTCAAAAACTAATTCTAAATCTAATTTGTGATTTTGCTTATATAAAGAATAATTTTTTTTGATTACCCAACCATCAATTTCTGTTTTATAAGAAACAATAAATTTATCATCCAACTCTTTTTTATCGATAAAATCATAAAAATATGGTGTCTTTTCTTGTAACGCTAATAAAAAAGTAGATTGTTCTCTTTCATAAAAAGTTATTTTACGCAAAGATTTTAATGGCTTTTTAAACTCCCCACGATATTCCTTGAAGTTTAAATCCGAGAGAATCCCTCCATAATTTGAAAAAGTCGCAACATAAATATCTGTTTCAACTTCTACTATTTCTTCTTTTCTTGTAATCTTTTTATCAACAAAATCAATTTCTTTATTCAGCGGCTGACTTAATTCTTTTTGACTTGGGACTTTATATACTTGTCCTGGAGTTACTTGTTCAGGAACCTGTCCTTCTTTTAATTCCGGCTTATGCCAATATTGCTGTATAAACCAAACACTAAGAAAAGACAGAACCATCGCAAATAAAAACTTTTTATCCATTAATATAAACCTTCACTGTTACTACAAAATAAACAATTTACATGAATTTATTTAGAAATTACCCTGATCGCTGAAAACTGAATTTTAACAAAGAAAACAACTTATATCCAGTAGATCATACCCTATAGAAATTATTTTTTTTTTAGGATAATATCTTGTTTTGCTAAAAACTTAATAAATCAAGGCTCATGAATAGAAAAATTAAAAAAATTCTAATCGCTAATAGAAGTGAGATTGCGTCACGAATTCAAACAACATGTAAAAAATTAGATATAAAAACCGTTGCCATTTATTCACATGAAGACCAATTCGCGTCATTTGTACATGATTCAGACGAGGCTTATCCTTTATCAAAAAATGGAAGTCGCGCATATTTAGAACAAAATGAAATCATACAAATAGCAAAAAAAACAAATACTGACGCAATTATTCCCGGTTATGGATTTTTATCTGAAAATAGTATTTTTGCGCAAAAAATAATTGATTCCGGTTTAATTTGGATCGGACCGCAACCAAAAATCATTGAATTAATGGGAAATAAAAATATTGCTCGTAAAATGATGGAAGAAATAAATATTCCAATCATTCCAGGTTTCAGATTGAATTACAATGAAACCGAAGAAGGAAAAAAGCTGGCAAAACAAATTGGTTATCCTGTTTTATTAAAAGATCCTCTCGCCGGTGGCGGCAAAGCCATGCGTAAAGTAGAAAACGAAAAAGAATTTTATTCCGCATGGGAAAGAATAAAATCTGAAAGTTCAAAGCTAACCGGTTCACAAGAAATATTATTAGAAAAATTCATCCAAAAAGGTCGTCATATTGAAATACAAATTTGTGGCGATGGTAAAAATTTCATTCATTTATTTGAACGAGAATGTTCAATTCAAAGAAGACATCAAAAAATAATTGAGCAAACACCATGCAACACAATCGATCAAAAGATTTTAAATAAAATGCTTAATGCTGCGATTAAAATCGCGAAGCATGTAAAATATAACAACATTGGAACAATTGAATTTATAGTTGCGCAAGATCAAAAATTTTATTTTTTAGAAATGAATACAAGGTTGCAAGTTGAACATTCCGTAACAGAATTTACAACGGACATAGATTTAGTCGAAATGCAAATTCAACTTGCGCAAAATGAAAAATTACCAATCAGACAAAAAGATATTTCTAGAAAAAACTATTCTATTGAATGTAGGATTTATTCTGAAGATCCGGAAAATAACTTTGTACCTTCAACCGGAATAATAAATTTTTTACAATTACCAAAATTACTTTTTGGAAGAATTGATCACAATCTTGAAGAAAATATGCGCGTCACTCCTTTTTTTGATCCAATGCTTGGAAAAATTACAACTTTTGGCTCTACAAAAAAACAGGCTATAAAAAATATGCTTGCCGCGTTACAAGATTTCAAAATAAATGGAATTAAGACAAATATTGATTTTCTTCAAAAAATCCTAAAAACAAAAGAATTTCAAACAGGACAAATACACACACAATTATTAAATGATCAAATCTTTTTAAAAAAAATATTTAAAAAAAATAACAAACAAATAAATAAAGAAGAAGAAATTATAAGTTTAATTGCCGCAACATTACTTCTTGAACAAACAAAAAAAAGCAAACACAAAACAAGCGCTAACCATTGGAACGAAAAACAATGGAATTAAAATACTTAGTAAACAATAAAAAACATACCGTAAAAACTGAAGTAATAACAAAAAACTCTCAAATCATTAATTGGAATGAAGCAACAAAAACATTGTATTTCACAGTTGATGAAAAAACATACAAAGCAAAAATTATAAATACAGACAAAAATCAATTAGAGCTTTATATTTTCAACTTCAAAAAAACATTTAAAATAAATCTCTTTAACCAAAATCAATTTATCGCGGCGGAAAAAAGTGATTTTACTCAAAATTTTGAGGATCAACTAACAAGTCCAATAAGTGGTCGCGTGGTAAAAATCAATGTTAAAGAAAATGAACAAGTAAAAAAAGATCAAATATTATTAGTAATCGAATCAATGAAAATGGAAAATGAAATTAGAGTCAAAACTGATACATTTATCAAAACTATTTCAATCAACGCCGGAGATTTGGTAAAACAGGAACAAATATTAATGAAATTTGAAAAAAAAGGGAAAAAAGATGGAACAACAAAAAAGCAGAATGGAAAAACGTCAGTTTCGAATCGGTGACTTATCAAAAAAATTAAAAGTGAAAAAATTTGTAATTAGATTTTGGGAGAAAGAATTCGGATTAAAATCTGATCGTTCGCAAGGGGGACAAAGATTTTACAGCCAAGAAGATTTCAATATTTTTCAAGCAATAAAAGATTTGCTTTATAATCAAAAATTTACAATTCCTGGAGCGAAGAAACAACTGGAAAGTTTATTGAATAATAAAATCTCAGCAACTCCAATTGATATAACTCCGGCTCAAAAAACAAGTGAATTACCGGAGCCTAAAATTATTGAAAAAATAGTTGAAATCGAAAAGATAATTGAAAAACCTGTTGAAAAAATTCCACAAGATTTTTTAAATCAAATAAAAACTATAAAATCAAAGTTGATTGAAATCAAAAACAAGTTATAAAAAACTTTGTTTTTTCATGAAATGAACATATGCGGGTGGAAAGTTCCGCAAAACTAATTCTTTCTTATAAACTTTAAAACTACTTCTAAAACATTTTGTTTCATTCAAAATCTCAACATATTTTTCTTTTCTTTCATTCATGAAAAACACCGTCATTAAAAATTTAGTAACAGAAGGCACTACCGCATACTCAAAATAAGAAATAATTCCGGTATCTTTTATAAAACGTTGATATTTATACAAAATCTTTTTAACAAACGAAATTTCAAACGCATTAAAAGGTAGACCTGAAACAATGTAATCGTATTTATATTCAGGATTCCAATCCAAAATTGAAACGTTATGGATCTTAATATTTTTATATCCACAAAATTTTTCGCGCAAAAGAATACAAAGATCAGAATCAATTTCAACAACATCTAAAACATCATCTTTTTTTAACAATCGCGCAAGCTCTTGCGTAAAAACTCCGGTTCCCGCCCCAACTTCTAAGATTTTTGTCCCTTGTCTTTTGCTACCTCTTATATATTTTGTAATTTTTTTTGCCAAGAATGGTGTACTCGGCAACGCCGCCCCCATTTGTTTCGGATTTTTAAAAACAGAAGAGATAAAAGAACCTGAATCAACAAAAAAATCACCAACCTTATTTCCAACAATTTTGCTAAAACCAACAGCAAAAAAGGATAAAAATAAAATTAACACTAATCTTTTTTTTTCTTCCATATTTTTCCCAATTTTTTAACTTATCCAAAAATACACTTAATTCAGAATAATGATCTACAATTCAAAGTAAACCTTTTTAAAGGAAAACAGATGAAAAAAGCAGAATCTAAAAACCTGTACAAAGCCAAACGAAGGAAAAGCTTGCTTTTAGCTACATAAATCATCTAGAATTAAATTGTATTTAGGGATTTTAAAAAGGGGAAATCATGAAAAAAGTATTATATTTTTCTATTTTTTGCAGCTTTTTGTTCAATTTCAACATAAATTCAATGAGCATTGATCCGGCGGAACTGTTAAAAGAAGCTCAGGGAATATCTTATAAAGACGCAAAAAAAGTAAATAATAGCTCATTTCAAAAAATCTACAAAGTCTGTAAAAAAGTAGCCGGTGACAATAAAAGCTTCATGAAAAAGATAAATAGCTACAAAAACAAATTCGACAAACTTTATAAACAAAA
>JAUWHS010000071.1 GCA_030605785.1 bacterium | reverse complement strand
ATTATAACCCCTTCTTTTTCTCTTAACTCAAATGGCATTAACTCCGCTTTAACTGCCTCAACAAATTTATTTCTATGAATACCGGCAATTTTTTGATCAAATTTAATTGGATGAACATAATAGGAATGAGTTGAATTTTCTTTTACTTTTGGCATTTTCAAGCAAGAAATCTTTGATAGTTTTTCTTCTAAGTAAAAAATATTTTCATAAATTTGTTCTAAAAAGCCATCCAACTTTTTCAGTTGCTCCTGACCAATAGCAGCTTCAATCTCTGTCATTCGATAATTAAAACCAAGCATATTTTTTAACGTTGGAAAATTACGAGCATCAACAACCGCTTCCGCATGATTTCTAATCATTCTTAATCTTTCTGCTAACTTATCGTTATCAGTTACAAGAACTCCACCTTCTCCGGTGTGAATATGTTTATGATAATTTAATGAATAAATTCCAATATCTGCCAACGTTCCGGCAAATTTATTTTTATATTTTGCGCCTGGCGCTTGAGCGCAATCTTCAATAACTACTAGATTATGTTTTTTTGCTATAGCATTTATACGTTGCGCATCATATGGCAAACCAAAAATATCAACGACTATTATTGCTCTTGTTTTATCAGTTATATTTTTCTCAACTGAATTTGGATCTAAACAAAAACAATCCGGTTCAATATCCGCGAATACTGGCAATGCATCATAAACCAAAGGAGCAACCGAAGAAGCTGTCATTGTATACGGACTAACAATAACCTCATCTCCGGGTTCAATCCCAATAGCTCCAATAGCAGCATAAAGAGCTGATGTCGCAGAATTTACAGAAATAGCATGTTTTACATTAAAATATTCTGCCCATTGTCTTTCAAATTCTTTTATCTGTTTTCCACCATAAAAATTTTCATGCCATGTCCCAAGAAATTGAGAAAGCAAACCAGACCTCAAAACACTTATAACAGCTTTCTCTTCTTGCGTTCCAATTGTTTTATGCGCGGGAAATAAAGTGTTGCGAATTTTTTGTCCACCATGAATTGCTAATTTAGAAAAAACTTTAGATTTGTTTTTCTGATAATTTTTTTGAATCCCATTCATTACTATCTCCATTCAAAACTTTATCTACATAAGAAATAACATTATGAATCGAATTTTTAAAAATATCAAAATCACAAACAGACGATTTATCAAAAATTACTTGCTGTAGTTTTTGTATTAAATTTTGTCTTGTCAAAACAGTTTTTACAAAACCTCTACGAGACAAAATAAATGGATCTTTCTTTCTTAAACCTATTTGAATACTTAAAATTTGCTTACCCAAAAGAACAGATTCTAATAAAAACATAGAAGTCATTCCACAAACTAAATCTGACTTTTTTATTAAATCCCACGAACTAAGATTTGTTTCCAGTCTTAATTTAATTTTGGGATGTTTAAACGAAATTAATAATTTTTTATAAATATCAATATCTTCTTTCGGATGTGGTTTTATTATAAAAAGAATTTTTTTAGAAATATTTATCTTTTTAAGAACCAATAAAATTTCATTCAAAATCGTTTGTTCTGTATATCCCCAAATTTCTTTTGTTTTATAAATTTTTAAAATTGCTTCTGAAGCAAAAGTTATTATAAAATCATCGGACCTACAAACAGTTAAATTATTTTTTTGCTGCATTAAAAAATCAAAATATGGCTGGCCAGTTACTACAATTTTATCTTTATCAATACCCTCTTGCATCATTTCTTTTTTTGCATAGTCATCCATAACTAAAATTTTAGATGGCAAAAAATCATGGCTCTTATTTTTTTCGTATTCTTTTAAATCTGCAACATCATATTTTGAAAAACGAATCCCATAATTAACCCATTGATCCAATATTGCAAAAGATGGAATATTCAATCTTCGAGCACACTGCCACAAATATTTTTCTGTTTTATCATCAGCACTTGTGCCTGTAATGATAAGATCTGGATTCTCATATTTTAAAAAATTTAAAATATTTTGTTCTGTTATTTTATCAATTTTTTGTTCAAAACAATCTTCCTTCAGACCAAATAATTTATAACGATCAAGTGCTCGATCTCTGCCATAAAGAGAAACTTTATATCCTTTTTCTTTTAACGGTTTAACTAAAGGAATTATTGTATTTGCCCCTCCCGGATCTCGAGCAAAAAGTAAAATTCTTTTCATATTGAACACACTTTCATAACTGATAATACATCTTGAGCAATGCAAAGTAATTCAGATTTATCATCTAAAAAATCGGCAATATTCTGAGCTGCAAAATATAACGATTTGCTATAATCCGCTTTTATTTTTTGTTTAATATTTAGATTTCTATAACCATTAAAAATTGAATTATCGTTTAAACAATACTCTTCTATGATACAACCAAAATCAACAACTCGAATTCTTGCTTTTTCAAAAAATAAATCTAGCTCAAAAATTGTGTACAAAGAACAATCAACTCCTTGAATAAAAAAGAGCGTATTGTTTTTTAATTTCAAAACAGCGCTTATCGTCGGATCATCATCAAAAAAATCATATCTTTTTGAAATAGTCTCTACTCTTTCAATGCTCAATGAAAAATAGTTTAATAAATCAATTAAATGCGATCCGTTATGAAGAAAACCTTTACCATAATATCCGCAACCACCAACAAAATTACCTAACTCACCACTTCTAATTTTATTTTTTAAATCAATAAATTTTGGAACAAAACGTCTTGAATAATTAACTAAAATTGGTATTTTTTTTTCCTTTGACAAATCAACAATTTCTTCGGCTTCCTTTAACGATTTTGTCAATGGCTTTTCCGCAAAAATTAATTGAATTTTATAATTTAGAACTTCTTTTAAAACTCGATAATGATGTTCATCGCAAACAGCTACAACAACTACATCAATTTTGTTTTTAAAAAAAGCATCATTAATAGATTGAAACGATTTGCAATCCCATAATTTTGCAGCCTTTGTAGCAATTGCAAAATCTTTGTCTACAAAACCAATAAGATTGAATTGGGGATGCTTAGAAAATGCATGGGCATGCGTCAAAACATTCTCATTATCAAGAGTATCAAAAAAAGCTCCAATCCTGCCTGCACCAACAATAAGAACATTATAAACCTTTGTCATTTTCCTTTTAATCTTTTTTGACACAATTTTTTAAAATAATAAAATCTTATTATTTTCTTCATTATTTACCAACCAAGTCGTTATTAAATTTTCACAAATATAAAGTATACTTAAAATATATTTTTTTTCATTTTTAACATTATTGGCTTTGATATGAAATTAATAATCGGCACAGTACTGTTTGGTCTTTCTTATGGGATAAATAAAACTACAAAAATATCATTTAAAGAAACCACAAAAATATTAAACACTGCGCAAAAAAACAATATTGAATTATTAGATTCTGCGCCTCTTTATGGTAATAGCGAAAAAATAATTGGGAAACAAAACAATTCGCAATTTAAAATAGTTACGAAAACGCCCCATTTAAATACTAAAGAAATAACAAAAAAAGAATTAAGCATTTTAACTGATACATTTAAAAATTCTTTAAAAAATTTAAACCAAAAAAATATTTATGGATTACTAATTCATAATACCGATGATCTTTTTTCAAAAAATGGTTATTTATTATTAGAAACCCTACAACAATTAAAAAAAGAAAAACTTGTTGAAAAAATTGGGGTTTCCGTTTATACACCAAAACAAATAAAAAAATATTAGAAACTTTTGAAATAGATATAATTCAATTGCCAATAAATATCTTAGATCGACGATTAATAGAAAATGGTTATTTAAAAAAGCTCAAAGAAAAAAATATCGAAATTCATGCCCGCTCAATTTTCCTGCAAGGGCTACTAATCAAACAACCGGAACAACTTCCACAATTTTTTAATCCAATAAAAACTCTTTTAAATAATTATCACAAAAAATTAAAGGCAAAAAACATTTCTCCAGTAGAAGCTTCTTTAAACTTTATAAAAAATATAAATGAAATCGACTACATTTTAATTGGTATAAATAACAACAATCAATTACTTGAAAATATTCAGGCCTATAATAAAAATATTGAAACAATAGATTTTAAACAATTTTCATGTACTGATGAAAATATTATTAATCCTACAAAATGGAAACTAAATGATTAAACTTGGAATCATTGGAATGAGCAAAAGAAACGGACATCCATATTCTTGGGCTGCTATTTTTAATGGATACAATAAAAAGTTTATGCAAAAGTGTCCCTTCCCGGTTATCCCGCAATATTTATTTGAACAAACATTTCCAAAAGATTCAATCAAAAACGCAAAGGTTACGCATATATGGACACAAGATAAAAAACTTTCCGAACACATTGCCAAAGCGAGTAATATAGAAAATGTTGTAAATAAATCTAGCGATTTAATTGGAAAAGTTGACGCAATACTTCTGGCAAGAGACGATTACCAAAATCATTATAAAATGAGCAAACCATTTATAGAGGCAGGATTGCCAATATACATAGATAAACCATTATCAATAACAATAAAAGAAGCCAAAAAAATACTTTCTCTCGAAAAGTATAAAAACCAAATTTTTACATGCTCTGCTCTTTCTTTTGCAAAAGAACTTCAATTAACAGAAAAAGATAAAAACAAAATAGGCCAAATTTCACACATCGATGCAATCATAATAAAAGATTGGAATAAATACGGTATTCATATCATCGAACCTGTAATGAAAATATTAAGTAATAATTATAAAAATCTTGAAAACATAAAAATAAATAAAACAAAAACCGAAACAACCAGTGATAAAAAAACTGTTATTTTTAAATTCCCAAAAAATATATCAACAACGATATCAACACTTGGCAACACAAAAAGCCCAATTACAATAAGAATCTTTGGGGAAAAAGGTTTTAAAGAATTAAAATTCAAAGATACGTTTTTGGCATTTAAAAATTCGTTACAAAAATTCATAAACATTGTAGAAAAAAAAGATACAAACATCCCACAAGAATTTACTCTTAAAGTTATTGCAGCTATCGAGAAAGGAAATAAATGACAGAAACAATATTAATAACAGGTGGAACAGGTAAAATCGGCAAACAATTAATAAAACATTTTTCACAAAAAAATTTTAATATTCTATTCACAGGTATACAACAAGAAGAAATAGACAATCTTTTAAACACAATAAAATCAAATAGAATTAAAGGCTTATCAATAGATTTAATGGAAGAAAAATCTTCTGAAAAAATAATTAATTTCATAAACAAAAATAAATTATATCCAACAACACTAATAAATTGCGCGAGAAGTTTAAATTTTCTAAAAGTTGATAAAGATGGAATAACACAAAGAAAAGAATGGCTTTCAGAATTTACCCTAGATGTTGTAGTTCCCTACGAAATATCAATGGCTTTGGCTAATCAAAAAAATTCAATACTTAAAAACATAATAAATATTTCATCAATTTATGGTATTGTTCCTGCAAATCCTCATCTTTATAAAAATCCAAAAACTGATTCACCAATTCAATATAGTGTTGCAAAAGCAGCACAAATTCATTTAACAAAAGAATTATCTGTAAGGCTCGCCGAACAAAATATCAAAGTAAACACTGTATCGTATGGAGGAATTGAAGGCAGAGTAAATGAAGAATTCAAAACAAATTATGCAAAATTATGTCCATTAAAAAGAATGTTAACAGAAGAAGAAGTCATTGGAGCTGTTGATTTTTTAGTTTCAAATTATTCAACTTATATAACCGGTCATAACATGGTTGTAGACGGAGGATGGTCCGTATGGTAGAAACAAATTCGAAACAATCAGTTATTGCAATAATTCCGGCAAGAGGAGGCTCAAAAAGAATTCCCAAAAAAAACATCATTGACTTTAATGGAAAGCCAATGATTTCTTGGACAATACAAGCAGCAATAAATGCCGAAATCTTCGATGAAATAATAGTTAGTACTGATGACAATGAAATTGCTAAAATAGCCAAACAATCCGGGGCAAGTGTTCCGTTTTTAAGGGATAAGTATAACGACGATTTATCAACAATAAGTCAAGCAACTATTTATACGCTTGAAGAAATCGAAAAAAGAAATAAAAAAGAGTACGACATCGTCGTTCAATTAATGTCCAACTGTCCAATCAGAAATGATATTGATATAAAAACCGCATATGAAAACTTTATAAAAACTAACTCTAAGTTTCAGCTTAGCTGTTTTAAGTTTGGTTGGATGAATCCTTGGTGGGCATGTAAATTAGATAAAAAACAATCACCTGAGTTTGTTTTTCCCCAAGCATTAAAACAACGATCCCAAGATTTAGAAAATCTTTATTGCCCAACAGGTGCTATTTGGATCGCAAATATAAAAAAACTAAAAGAAGAAAAAACTTTTTATGGAAAACCTTTAACCTTTTTTCCAATAAATTGGACATCTGCTGTCGATATTGATGATTATGAAGATTTAGAAATGGCAAAAAGCATTTTTAATTTAAAAAATTAGTTCCCATTTCAAAGGTGTTCCCTTTTTTACATCGCAGGATATTTTTTTACCCAACAAATCATCATAATTTCGGGGGTGCATTCCAAAGCCAGGACGGATAACTCGAACATTTTCTTCAGTTAATGTTTCACCTCTTTTTATATCTTTAACAACATATAGAGATCTCTTAAACATTAAAGATGATTTTTCTTGCAGCGTTTTTTCATAATTAACTTTACCCAAAGATTGCCAAGCTATTTTTGATTCAACAACCAAAGACTTGAATTCATCTGGCTCTAGTGAAAAGGCAGCATCAACCCCACCATCATCTCGAGACAAAGTAAAATGCTTTTCAATTACCGTTGCCCCTAATGCAACAGACGCGATTGCAACGCCAATTCCTAAAGTATGATCAGATAAACCAACAGAACACCCAAATAAATCTTTCATGTGAGGAATTGTTAAAATATTTGCTTCTTTTGGTGATGAAGGATAAGCACTCGTACATTTAAGTAAAACTATTTTATCATTCCCACAATTTTTAATTGTTTGAACCGCTTCATAAATTTCCGCAAGGTTTGCCATACCCAAAGACATAATTATTGGCTTTCCGGTTTTGGCAACTTTTTTTAATAATGGAATATGATTATTTTCAAAAGAAGCAATTTTATAAAAGGGAACATTTAAACTTTCTAGAAAATCAACGGCTGTCTCATCAAACGGAGTACTAAAGCCAATAATTCCTAATTCTTCACATTTTTTAAAAATTTCTTTGTGCCACTCCCATGGTGTATAAGCTTTTTGATAAAGTTTATGTAATGATTCTCCTTGCCATAAACTGCTTTTATCTTTTATGAAAAATTCTTCATTATCAGAATCAATTGTCATTGTATCAGCTGTATAAGTTTGTAATTTTAGAGCATCTACACCAGATTTGACAGCAGCTTCAACAATTTTCAAAGCCCTATCTAAAGACTGATTATGATTTCCTGACATTTCAGCAATAATAAACGGCTTATGATTTTTCCCAATTACTTTATTTAAAATTTTTATATCATCCATTAAATTAAACCTATTTTTTATAAATCATCTTAAAACAATCAAAATCATTAATTTTAATTGTTGGTTGCAAAACATAATTTGATTTTAAAAAAATTTTATACGAAGCAATATTTTCTACTTTTATGTACGCAATAACTTCATTTATTTTATTTTCAGTAATAAATTTTTGTGTTGCTTGCTGAATTATAACAGAACCTAAACCTTTTCCACGAAACTCTGCTTTAATTTGTATTCCAATAACAAATGAATTATCTTTTTTTTCAAATTTCACATTCCCAACAAAATCATTTTTTTCAGTTTTAACAACATATAAAACTGAATCACTTTTTTTTAGTTTATTTTCAAACCAAATTATGTGATCGTTCCAATCGATTATTTTAGAATTTAAAGAATTTTTTCGAACAATTGGATCATTGGATAGATTAAAAACATTATGAATATCGTTTTTGCATGCTTCAATTACTTTTAATTTCATTAATCTCTTTTTCAATTTTTCTCAAAGAAAAAACATCTTTTTCAAAATCTTTTAAAGAATCTTCATAATTTTTATTTGTCTCAACTGAAATTATATAATCTTTTGGAATTAAAGTTAAAATTCGTTTTAAATCAAAACTCCCTTCGCCAATATTTTTATGCTCATCATAAATTCCATTCATACTACCATCGCTTATGTGAAACATTTTAGGTTTTAATTTTAAAAATTCTTCTATATAAAAAAATGGATCAATTTTTTTTGCATTCGCAGAATAAATAGCATGCCCTAAATCCAAGCAAAACCCAACATTGGTTTCATCAATTACAAACTTAATTTCTTCCGGGGAATGGCCATTACAAATAACATCACCAGTAAACCCGTAATAAGGCTTATTTTCAATAATAATTCGAGGATCATTTATTTTTTTAATTGTCGCGATGTTTCTTTTATATCTCCATCAACTCCAGGGTGAAAAATAACCGTTTCAGCCTTTAAATTGTCAGCGAATTTAAAAGCTTCCCGAGCTAACTTTAAATTATTTTTGAAAAATTCTTTTTTAGCTAAATTTAAACCT
>JAUWHS010000002.1 GCA_030605785.1 bacterium | reverse complement strand
AAGGGGAAGAAATAATTTGATTTTTGACCAAATGTAAGTTACAATTGCATCATAAGTTTGAAAAATAGAATTTTAATATTGAATAACCTCCATTTCCCCTGTTCTTGCTTCGGCTAGGACGGGGGTTTTTCCATTTTTAAATATAAGAGTTGATTTTAATATGCAAAATTACAAAATGATAATTTCTTATGATGGTACCGGTTTTAACGGTTGGCAGATCCAGCCGGATGCTCCATCAATTTGTGAAACATTACAAAAATGTTTTCATTCTGTTTTTAAAAAAGAGATAAAAATTTTAGGAGCTTCAAGAACTGATACAGGTGTACATGCGCTGGGGCAAGTAGCGACGTTTAAAACAGATCTTGATATTCAACCTGAAAAAATCGCTGAAGCTTGGAATAATAGTTTGCCAAAATCTATTGTTATTAGAAAAATTGAAAAAGTTGCGGATAGTTTTCATCCATTAGTTGGAGTAAAACAAAAAACCTATCATTATCGTCTATTTCTAAAAAGACCTCTTCCCTTTGTCTCTCGTTATGGTTTTTATTATGAGTTTATAAATCTTGTTGATCTGAAAAAATTTGAGACAGCGTTACAGTTTTATATTGGTAAACATGATTTTGCTTCATTTTGTAAAATTGATAAAGATTGTCCAAAAGAGACGGTTAGAACTATTGATAACATAGATATTGAAAAAAAAGGTGACGAATTAAAAATCACAATAAAAGGCAAATCATTTTTACGTTTTCAAATACGAAGAATGATTGGATATGCGTTAGATGTTGCAAGAAGACCTGATTTTTCTGTAGATTACATAAAGGAATTGTTAGACAATCCTGATTCAAAACAAAAATTATTAAAAGCAGACGCGAGTGGTCTTTGTTTGGGGGAGATAGTTTATGAGTAGGGATATTTTAGGTAATGAACTGTTTAAAAGATTTTCAGTTGGCCTAATTGTAGGTCTTTGTTTTATTGGCGCATACATTCATTCACAACTTTTATTTTTATTTATTCTCTTATTTGTTTTGGTTGAACTTTTAGTTTTTGAATGGCCAAAACTTATAAGTTTAAATCATAAAGCATTACCGGCCGGTAGGGTTGTTGTGTTTGTAGCGATTTTTTTAACTTTGATTTATCCAATTTTGCCAATTTTCAGTTTGTTTTATTTTAACTTAATGTTTTATGTATCTGATTTTTTACTACCTCTTTATCCTTTTTTAGTTGCTTGGTCCGGAGATACAGGCGCGTTTATTGTTGGTAAATTAATTGGTAGACATAAAATTGTTCCAAAGATTAGTCCGAAGAAATCCTGGGAAGGTTTGATGGGTGGATTTGTCGCAACGTTTGTTTTTAACTTTTTTTATCTTCCAGGAATAAAGCTTTCTCCATTTCCTCAAATTGTTCATAGGTTTTGGGTTCTTGTTTTATTTTCTGCCGTTGTTGCCGTTGTTGGTTTTTTAGGTGACATTTTTATTTCTTATTTAAAAAGAAAAAAAGATTTAAAAGACACAGGTAGTTTGCTTCCCGGTCATGGTGGCCTTCTTGATCGGTTTGATTCTGTTTTTTCTATCGCAATTTTTATTTTTATTTTGATTTTGGTTTTTTAAATAAGAAGTTAAATTATTTTATATAAATTTAAGTGTCCGGCTTTAAACCGGACACTTAAATGTTTTTTACGGTGTATTATCAATGTTTAGCAATCCAAGAAGTTTAATTTTTGCTCCGGCTAAAACATCGACTTTTAAATTGTAACTTGAACCAAGTTCACTGTGCCCAAATGTTATGGCGTTGTCAGTCAGTGATGGTGTTTTGTATGGATCAGAAGTCCAATTGTATGAATTATAATAATTTAAATGTGTGAAATTATATGGATATTTAAATGGATGAACTTCAATTGGATTTGATGCTGCTGCATTACTGCAAAGAAGTAAATATTTATTATCTGTTGTGAAATAAAGATTTCCAACCGCTGCGCTTGAATCATATTCAAGAGTTTCAACTAAACTTAATGAATAATCATCATTGATTTTATAAATTTCAACTTTATCACTTGTTACTTTGTCACCACCAACAGCAATGTAATCTCCAAATGGTGAAACAGCGATTGATTCTAAGCTTGTTAGTGTTGATGTTG
>JAUWHS010000130.1 GCA_030605785.1 bacterium | reverse complement strand
TTTTTAATTTTTCAGTGACCAAATTTACAAAATTTTTAAACCATGTTGATTCTGAACTTTCCGCAACTTGATCTAAGATATCAGCAAAACTTATTGAATAAGCGCTTCCAAAAATTCCAAAAGAGGAACCCAAACTTTCTTCAGGAAATATTTTTTGACTAATACCTTGACTAAATGGACTTTCAAAAGCATAAGTTGGAATATAACCTCCAAGGTTTGTTGCAAAATCCATAAAACCGGTTGTATATGGATTTGTTTCCATACAATGATAAGGCCAAGAGTTACAAACATCGCAAGTAAAAATTGGAAATGGTGATGCAGCTGAATTGTTTAAAGTTTCTCGAGCTTTTTCAAATGTTATTTTTTGTTCTTTGCCGTTTAAGTTTAGATTTTTAAATAATCTGTCGGATAAAATTGCTCCCCATAAATCTGATGGTTGAACTTCACCTTCGTTGTATAGAAATTTATCTAATAAGTGTTTTTCAATAGCTTTTATATTTAAAGTTTCGGGATTCCAAAAATTACAATCAACAGTTTGTTTAAGATATTCTTTTATGTTTTTTAAGTATTGTTCAATTGTATCCTGATTTGATTGTAAATAATGATTTAAAGTTAGCATGAGACCTAAAAACCAAGTTGAACCGGAGAGGCTTGAAATGTAAGTTGTTGCGTCAATTAAAGAAGAACCGTTTCGTGTAATTTGAGATGCTCCTAGCATAAAACCTAAACTTGTAATCATTGCGCGATAGCCGCCGCCACTAAAAACGAATGCTATTTTAGGTTGACGTTGGGGGTCGATGTCGTTGAAAAAAGTTAAGTTTTGATTGTTGTTTCCGGTTAAATTTTTGATAGCCAGTTTTATGGTTTGTTCTCTTTTTGCGTTATAGTTTAGCTCCCAATTGCTTTGTTGCAAACTTGTATCAACTCGAACAGAATTGTTTTGTTGTGAAGTTAGATTATATTTTGGATGAAAATCTATTAGTTCTTTCGTTTTGGTTTGGCCAAAGATTTTTTTGGGATATAAGCTTTTAATTTTGTGGTAGCCAGTGACTTTGGTTTGATTTAAAATGTTTTGTATTTCAGAAGTTATAATTTGAGTTTCGTATGGAGCTGATGGTTGATAATCGTATTGTTGTTCAGCGGCATACATGGGTGGTTGTTGATATTGTGCTTGAGAATTTATAAAAAATGAAAAAACTAATAAAAGATATAGTAAAGTTTTTAAAAGCTTCACAATTTCTCCTAAAGTTAAAAATGATATAACTTACTTTTATTCAAAAGCATTATAATACATTAAGTTGTTACTTTAATTAATTAAAAAAATTAAGAGTTTATTTTGCGAATATTACATTTAATTACAAGCTTAAAAATTGGAGGAGCAGAAAGTTTTTTAGTGTACTTGCTGGAAAAATTTAAAAAAGATGAAAATGAACACCTTCAAGGCGAACATTTTGTTATTTATTTTCATGATGGTCCAAATGTTGAAAAAATAAAAAAACTTGGAATTCCAATCTTTAAAGTTTCTGGAAAATTCAAACTTTATGATCCCTGGTTTTATTTTCGATTAAAAAAATTGATAAAAAAAATAAAACCGGATTTAATTCATAGTTCTTTATGGTCAGCCAATATTGTTGGTCGAATTATCGCAAAAAAATTAAATATTTCAATTGTTTGTGATTTGCACAATGATTCTAAATTTAATGGAAAGTTTCGTAATTTTTTAGAAAAAAGAACTATTAAAATTCCACGAAAATTTGTGGCTGTTTCTAATTTTGTAGGAGAGAGTTTTAAAAAAAGTTTTTTACCTGCGTCTAAAGATAAAATTACGGTAATTCAAAATGGAATTGATTTTGAATCATTGCGAAAAAAAGCATTTGAAAATCAATTAAAAAGAGAAGACTTTGGTTTCACCCAAAAAGATTTTATTGTTGGCGCAATCGGTAGGTTGGAACCAATAAAATCATTTGATGTTTTAATTAAAATTTTTTCAAAAATTAAAGAAGATAAAATAAAACTTTGTATTATTGGTGATGGTTCTCAAAAAAATGGATTAATTAAATTGACTAAAGATTTAAATCTGGAAGATAAAGTTTTTTTTACCGGGCAACGAGATGATGCTTATAGGTTCTACCAATTATTTAATTGTTTTGCGATGACTTCAAAAACCGAAGGTCTTTCAATTGCTTTACTTGAAGCTCTTTCATTTGGCTTGCCAATTTTAACTACTCATCAAAATTTAACACATGAAGTTATTATTGATGGAGAAAATGGTTTTTTAATTCCACATAGAAATGATAATTTATTTGTTTCTAAATTGAAAAAATTGTATTCAGATAGTTTGTTGGTTGATGAAATTCGAAATAATAATTTAAAGCTGGCACGAACAAAATTTGATATTAATAATGTTGTTCTAAGGTATAAAGAATTGTATAAAGAAATTGTTGAATTTGCGAATAGAAATATTTAAATATTACATAGTCTTAAAGTTTTTGATCAATTGAAATACTCGATAAAAGGGGAAGAAATAATTTGATTTTTGACCAAATGTAAGTTACAATTGCATCATAAGTTTGAAAAATAGAATTTTAATATTGAATAACCTCCATTTCCCCTGTTCTTGCTTCGGCTAGGACGGGGGTTTTTCCATTTTTAAA
>JAUWHS010000112.1 GCA_030605785.1 bacterium | reverse complement strand
TTCAATTTCGTTGTAATCAAGTTGTTCTGTTTCAGGGCTGACTCCATAAGGAATAAAATTAAATATTTTTCCGGAAAAGTTTATTTTGTGTCCATGTGTTAAATGACCTCCGGCTGATAGTGACATTCCTAAAACAGTGTCACCACTATTCAAAGAACTTAAATAAACAGATAAGTTTGCGTTTGAACCGGAGTGAGGTTGGACATTAATATGTTCTGTTTTAAAAAGTTTTTTACCAATTTCCTGAGTATAACTTTCAATTTCATCTATAACGCTACAGCCCCCGTAATATCTTTTTGAGGGATAACCTTCAGCGTATTTATTTGTTAGTACCGATCCCGTGGCTAATAAAACATCTTTTGGCGCGTAATTTTCAGACGCGATAAGATTTATTGTATGTTCTTCTCTTTCTTCTTCCTTTTTTAT
Source organism: bacterium (assembly GCA_030605785.1). Lineage (GTDB taxonomy): Bacteria > Babelota > Babeliae > Babelales > JAUWHS01 > JAUWHS01. The sequence goes on along the minus strand of JAUWHS010000112.1, from coordinate 19,503 downwards.
TAAATCGAATATTACTGAATTCATAATTTACCTCTTTTTTGTTAAAAAACGCTATTTTGTTTTCTGCGTGAATTTTTTAAGTGCTTTAATTGTTTTAAAATATTTACAAATAGTATTGAAATTGGCTATTCTAAGATTTGAAGAATAATAATTTGTAAGTAATTGCGCAATTAAAATAAAACTAGTGTGAATCTATAGGGGGAATTATGAAGAAATTTATACTTGCTTTGTTGTTTCTTGCTTTTGCGGGTACACCGCTCTTGCATGCGGGAAGAGGTGGATCTGCTTTTGGCGGCGCATTGGCCGGAAGTATGATTGGTAGCGTTGTAGGTTCGGCTGCAACAAGAGATTCCGGTCGTTCCGGTCGTGCTGAAGCTGAAGCAAGAAGAGCGCAAGATCAAACTGCTTCTTTAAGACATGAACAAGCGCTTCGCAGAGAAATGGATATGTCCAGAAAGGGTGAAACAACTAAAATGACCATGATGTTTGCGTTTATTATTCTATTTTTGATCATTGGCGCTTTAGCAATCGTGTTAATTAGAAGAAAAAAATAATTTAAAGAAACAAAAAATTGAAGGGATAGAAATGTTTAAAAAAATTTTATTAGGTCTGTTTTTAGTTTCTATGGCTTTACCAAGTAATGTTTTCGCGGGAAGAGGTGGCGCTGCTTTTGGTGGAGCTTTCGCGGGAAGCATGGTTGGTGGTTTAATGACCGGAGCAATGCAAAAAAGTGATAAAGTTGTTGTTGTTCAGCAACAACCACAAAGAACCGAAACTCAAGCTCAAATGGAAGCGAGAATAAGAAATGAAGTTGCGCTTGAAAACAAAATCAAAGAATTGGATAGACGGTTACAAGAAAAAAGAGAGCTTGAAAAGAGCGCGCCAAAAAGACCGCAAATCGGTCAGCCGTCAAAAAGAGAGATAAGAAATCGAATGAAAGATTTAGAGCAAGAAATTCAAATAATGAAAAGACAACTGGATGAAACAAAAAAGTAAAATTTAAAAAACTTTTAGAGAAAGGGAATAATGATGTTTAAAAAGATTTTATTACCATTGTTTTTAGTGGTTCTGTTTTTGCCGAGCAATGTTTTTGGTGAAAATAATGTTGCAAAAGAAAATAAAACAGAAATAAATAAACTAAGAAAAGAACGAAGAGAAGAGCGAGCAAAACGCATGGAAGAAAGAGAACAGCGAAAAGCAGAACGAGAAAAACGAAAAGTAGAACGAGAAAAACGCGGTGAAGAACGAGAAAAGCGAAGAGTCGAACGAGAAAAGCGCATGGAAGAAATGAAAGCAAAAGGTGGTAAAGAATGGGATGAATATCGTGAAAAAATGAAAACACGCAGAGAAAAAAGAAAAGAACACAGAGCTGAGATGCGCAAAAAAAGAGAAGGCAGAGCTGAGATGCGCAAAAAAAGAGAAGAAAGTAGAATGGGAAGAGATGTAAAAAGAGAAAGAAATCGTCGTAGAAGAGGTTATGGTTCAGACAAAAGACTAGAAAATGAAGATATTTTAGAAACCTTAAATGAAGAAGGTGATAGGGAAGAAATAGAAAAATAAAAAGTTATTAAATTAGGAATAAATTATGTTTAAAAAATTTTTGTTTAGTTTTCTTTTTTTATCTTTGTTTTTGACTGATGTTGAGTTAGCTGCCGCTAGAAGAGGGAGAAGAGGACATGTAAGGCATCACAGAGTGCATCGTCGAGTGCATCGTCCACATTATAGAAGACACAGAAGATATTATTACCGTCCTTACAGTTACTGGCCTGCAATTGCTACAATCGCTACAACGGGAGCAATACTCAGTGCCGCGAATAAAGATAATGAAAAAATTATTGTTGTAAGAAGGGATTTATCAACAAATGAATTAGAGTTAAAAACAAAAATTAAGGAACTTGAGTTAGAGCTGCAAGACCAAAGAAAATTACTAAAAGAAGTTTCTGAGAAAAAAGAAGTTTTACCTAAAGAATTAGAGGAAAAATTAAACAGGTTAGAAAAACTTTCTAAGGAATTAAAAGAGTCCTTGGAAAAAGGGGAAGAAAAATAGTTCTAACTAAATAATACGAGAGACCACACGGAGGGATAGTTTTTGAATAAATTATCCCTTTTTTATTTGGATTGCTTTTTTTATTGGTTGTTTTATTATTTAATCCTTCAGGAATGTGTTTTACGTATTTAATTGTTATTAAAAAGGATTTCTTGTGATTTCAACATCTGATTTTAAACGTGGGTCAACTAAAATTTTATGGAACAATGAACCTTGGCTTGTTACGGAGTTTCAACACGTAAAACCAGGCAAAGGCGGTGCTTTTGTTCGTACAAAACTAAAAAATTTAATAACAGGTAGAATTCTTGAAGAAACATTCAGATCCGGTGAGAAATTCGCGGAACCTGACTTAGAAAAAAAACAAATGCAATTTCTGTATGCGGATGATCACTATCATTTTATGGATCAGCAAGATTTTGAGCAGGTTTCTTTTGATAAGAAACATGTTGAAAATGTCAAAAAATATCTCAAAGAAGGTGAAGTTTATACGGTCTTGATTTTTAAATACAAACCAATTATGATTGAGCCCCCTTTATTTATGGAACTTGAAATAACTGAAACAATTCCAGGAGTAAAAGGTGATACCGCTCAAGGTGGAAATAAGCCTGCAACTTTAGAAACCGGTTTAGTTGTACAAGTTCCACTTTTTCTTAACGAGGGTGACAAAGTCAAGGTTGACACCCGGGATGATAAATACATAGAACGTGTTTAATTTATAGGGACATTAGGCTATATGAAAAAAAAAGATTTTGTCGTTGAAGAATTGGATACTTCCGCTGATTTAAAGACTGAGGAAAACCTAAAAGATTTTTTACAGCCTTATTCCAGAAGAGATATAAGATCTTTGGCTTTTCATTTAATTTACGCTATTGATAGATTTGATTATGAATCTTCACTCGATTCAATAATTGATAATTTTAGGCGTGGTTATGATGTAGAAATTTCGGATGATTCTTATGCTGTTGAAATCGCGAAAGGTGTAGTTGAACAAAGAGAAGAGCTGGATAAAAAAATTATGCCTTTATTGAAAAACTGGAAACTTGAACGGCTTGGTGTTTGTACGCATTTAATTTTGCGTATGGCATTATGGGAATTAATGCAACCCAATGCTGTTCCATCAATAGTTATTAATGAAGCGATTGAATTATCTAAAGCTTTTGCGGAAAAGGATTCCTACCGTTTTGTAAACGGAATTTTAGATGAAGCGTGTAAAGCTTATGGTTTAGGAAAGGTGGAAGAGTCAAAAGATTTAGATGAAAACTTAGATAAAAAGGAAGACTAAAAGTTTATAGGAAAAACCCAATGAGTTTAGAATCAAAAATTAATTATTTGAGTGGGGTCACAGGAAACAGTGATCCCATTTTTTTTATTTTAGGGCCATGCGTGATTGAAAGTGAAGAGCATAGTCTTAAAATGGCTGAACAAATTAAAAATATTTCTGAAAAGTTAAAGTTTAACTTTATTTTTAAATCTTCTTTTGATAAAGCTAATCGTTCCGCTATTTCAAATTATCGTGGTGTTGGTATTGATCAAGGGCTTAGAATTCTTGAAAAAGTAAGAACTACTTTTGAAATTCCGGTAATTACTGATATTCACGAACCCAATCAGGCGGATCTTGTTGCCGATGTTGTTGATGTTATTCAAATTCCGGCATTTTTGTGCCGCCAAACAGATTTATTAGTTGCCGCCGGAGAAACAAATAAAATTATAAATTTGAAAAAGGGGCAGTTTATTCCTGTAGAAAATATGGAGCATCTTGTAAAAAAAATAGAATCAACCGGAAACAACAAAATTTGGGTGACTGAACGAGGCTATACTTTTGGATATAACAATTTGATCGTAGACTATCGAAATTTTCCTGTCATGAAAAGTTTTGGTAAACCGGTAGTCTTTGACGCTACACATTCTGTTCAAAGGCCTGGTGGCCTTGGTTGTTCGTCCGGAGGTGATCGAAGTTTGGCGCCAACGTTATCTGTCGCGGCTGTTGTTCAGGGAGTAGCTTCTGTTTTTATGGAAGTGCATGATGAACCGGAAAAAGCTTTGTGCGATGGTCCAAATTCAGTAAGGTTGTCTCAACTTGAAGGCTTCTTAAAATATTTAATTGATTTGGATCATTTTGTAAAATCTAAAAAAATGCCTGAATTGAGCTAAATTTTTAAAGAAATCTATTATTTTGTTTCAAAATTCTTGTGGAACATTTTAGTTATTTGAAAGAGGCGCTGCCAAAAACAGCGCCTCTTTGTTTTTATCCTAATAATTCAGGAAAGAAAAATTTAATTTCTGTTTCTGCTGTTTCAGGCGCGTCTGAACCATGAGTTGCGTTAAAACCAATATTTGTGCCGTATAATTTTCTTAAGCAATTAGGATCGGTTGCTTTTTCAGGATCTGTTGGCCCCATCAAATCACGCCATGCTTGAATAGCATTTTCTTTTTCCAAGACCATTACAACGCAAGGCCCTGAAATCATAAAATCTACAAGTTCACCTAAAAAAGGCTTTCCCTTATGTACTGCATAAAAAGCTTCTGCTTGATCTTTTGTTAAATGAATTTTTTTTATTGCAACAATATCGAAGTTTTCATTTTCAATTCGATCAATAATCTTACCTGCAGATTTTGATTTAACTGCATCCGGTTTTATGATTGCGAATGTTTTTTCCATAATTTTCCTTTATAACTTGAAACTTAAATGGGGAACGCTTTTTTGCGCTCCCCATTTTTTACTTATTTTAATTCTTAAAATTGTTATTCTTTATTTTGTTTTTTAAAGTGAGCTTCTAAAGCTTCTTGCAATGAATTCTTAATGCCGTTTTCTTTAACATTAGATCTTTCAGTTTTTCTTATAGGAGCCTTTTCTCTTACCGGTTGTTGTTTTGTTGTTGCGGTTTGTTTTTTCGTTTCATTGGCTACTGTTTTATTTGCTTCTTTCTTTATTTTGTCAGTTTTAGGTTTTTCTTGTACTGTTTTTAAACTTAAGCCTAATTTGCGATCTTTTTTACTTACTTTGATTACTTTGAATTTTTCTATTTGACCTACTTTTAAAATGTCTTCAACTTTTTCAACATTATTGCTTGAAAGTTCTGAGACATGAACAAGCCCTTCTATTCCTGTTGCAAGCTTAACGAAAGCTCCAAAGTTAGTAATTTTAGAAACTGTTCCTTCAACTATAGAGTTAGCGGGATAATCAATTTCTATATTTTCCCAAGGATCATTTTCAAGTTGTTTTACTCCAAGAGAAACCTTTCTGTTTTCGGGATCTAAAGCAAGAATTATTGCTTCGACTTCATCCCCTTTTTTGTATTTATCCGCAGGGTGTGAAACATGTTCTGTCCAAGAAATATCTGATATGTGGACAAGACCGTCTACACCATTAAGAAGTTGAACGAATAATCCAAAGTCTGTGATATTTGTAATTTGACCTTTAATTTTATCGCCAACGTTAAATTGTTTAGCAACTTTTTCCCATGGATCTTCTTCAAGTTGTTTAATACTTAAAGACATTCTTCTATTGCTTTTATCTACGGCAACAATAGCGACTTCAACTTCTTCATTTACTTTGAAATGTTTGTGTAAATTTGTGATTCTTTCAGTCCAGGAAATTTCTGAGATATGAACAAGTCCTTCAATGCCTTTTTCAACTTCAACAAATAATCCGTAATCCGTAATGCTTGAAATTCGGCCTTTAACCTTTGATCCGATTGTATATCTGTCTTCAACTTTTTCCCATGGGTTATCTGTTAATTGTTTAATTCCGAGAGAGATTTTCTCATGTTGTTTATCAAAAGAAATAACCTTGACGGTTATTGTATCACCAATTTTAACCATTTCGCTTGGATGCGCGATTCTGCCCCATGACATATCTGTGATGTGTAACAATCCGTCAATTCCACCAATATCAACAAATACACCATAGCTTGTAATGTTTTTAACTATCCCTTGAATTACTTGATCGTCTTTAATTACTTCAAGAGCTTGTTTTCTATCTACAGCGCGTTGTTCCTCAAGATATTTTCTTCTGGAAATAATTACGTTTCCACGTTTTTTGTTAATTTTAATAATCTTACAGACAACTTCTTGTCCGACATATTGATCAAAGTCGGATACTCTTTGTGTGTCAACTTGTGAACCCGGTAAGAATGCCGGTATTCCAACATCAACACTTAGGCCACCTTTAACTTTGTTCAATACTATGCCTCGAACAGGTTCGTCTTTTTCCGCAAGTTTTGTAATTTCGTCCCATGCTCTTAAAGACTTTGCTTTTTGGTAAGATAATACAACCCAACCATTTTCATCTTCTAAGCGATCTAGAACCACTTCTATTTCTGTTTTAGGTTCAATTTTTTTGTATTCAAAATTAGAGAATTCGAAATTAGGTATGAATCCGTCTGATTTATAACCGATATTAACGAAAACACCACTGTTATCTTTAGCAATGATATTTCCTGTAATTAAGGAACCAATTTTGAATTTGCTTGAAATGTCTTCGTATAAAGAATCGATTTCATTTTTTTGAACTTCCGTTATCTGGAATTCGTCTTCGATTAGACTTTTGTTAAGAATCGCGGATATATCGATATCATTTGTTTTGTTTTGCATTAACACATTCCTTTGCGTAATAAAACGCAACTATAGTTAAAGGGTTAGTAAAAAATACCAAAAAGCATGTAAAACCACTATTTTAAACTTGCTTTGCATAGCCGAAGATGCATAAAATCGACAGCTGAGTATGAAAGATAACAGAAAAAGCAGCTTCTAACAAGCTGTATGGCTGTTTTTATGTATTTGAAATGCCCGAAATCCTGAAAGAATAAGTTTTAGGGTATTTTGTATCTCGAAATCTATTGTCTGCTGAAGATTTTTCGCTTTTTATAGATTCAATTTTCAGTTTCTTAATTTTGGATGATTTTGAGAGTTTTGATACAAAATTTAAAATATCTTTATCATCAAGCGCGTTACCTGTAAGAAGGATTGTTTTTTGTTTGTTCCCGGGCTTCTTGGCTATTTTTATATTTTCAAGCCAGCAGTTATCAGGAATAGTTTTTGAGATTGATAACAAAATGTTTTTAGGATTGTTTTGTTTCTTTTGTGTTTTTAGTATTTTTTCAAATTGTTTTTTTAGATTTTTATTTTTGCTTTGTAACGAATGTATTTTGCGCAAATTCTTTTGTAGCGCATTGTTTTGTTCTTTAACTATATCTATTTTTTGTTTGGTTTTCTCTAGTTTTTCTTTTTCTAGTGTTTGTAATTTGAATTGCGAGAAAGTGATTAAAATTAAAACTAAACTTGTACTTGTAAGCCAAAAGTAAGGCTTGTTTTTTCTTGGTGGCTTGAATTGTTTAAAAAAATCTAATTGATTATCTAAATTATCTTTTGAAAAAAATGTCATATCATCTCCATTTTGCAAAATATTTTTTCCAATTATTTTTTCAATTAAAAGATTTGCTTTACTGCAACATAAAATCAACTGTAGTAAGAATAAGCTAAGTGATTCATGCCCTTTAGTGTCTTGTGTGATTAGAAAATTAGAATTAATTTTTGGAGAACTTATAATTACTGTTGCTTTTTTCATTTTATTTTCGTGAAGATATTTTTTTATGTATAGAAAGATATTTGAAATATTATATATTGCCTTGCTTTGTATTTCACAAAGGCGCAATTTTATTGTTTTTGGTTTTGTAAGAAAAAATAAGTTTTTTCTTTTTTTTAACAAGCTAATAATTATTTGCTTTGACGAGATTTGTACATAAAGTCTTTTTGCCACTTTATGTTCCTATTTTAAAGGATATTTTTTTAGTAGCTTTTTATTTAATTTATTAGCTTTCTCTTTTATTTTACGCATTGTTAGAAGACCCGTTTTCGCGCCAACTTTACTGATAACTGATGAGCTATTTATTATTCCGAAACGTAGCGCGTCTTCTATTTTGTTTTTTAAAATTAGGCTGGCAACAAAACATGAACCAAAAGAGTCTCCCGCGCCAACAACATCAACAACTTTTGTTTTAATACTAGGGTGAAATAAAATTTCTTTTTTTGTTCCAACATAAACACCGTTTGCTCCATTTGTTATAACAACCGTTTTAGGACCCATTTTTAAAACTTCTTTAAAGAATTTATAAATACTAAAATTAATATTTTCATAAATAATTGGATTCTCGATTAAACATGGATCTTTTTGGGTGCAATGTGTTGTTTTGTCGCGACTACTTTTTAATAGCTTTTTATAGTTTTCATCAGTTTCTATTAACGCGATCATGAATTGTCTTGCTTCAGTACTGTTTAAGATAAAAGTATCAATATATTTTAATGATTTTTTTAATATTAATGTTCCTTTTGTTAGTTGACTTATTCCCGGATTAATCGCAACTCCAACGTTATTTTTTTTAGCGGATCTTGCAATTTCAGGAAGAAGTTCTGCTGAATCATTGCTTAAAGATGTGATGTAAATAAAATCTTGCTTTTTTATTTCATTAAAGGGAATTTGTTTTTTTGTTACATAAGCGTTTGCTCCGCGATATGCGAAAATTGTTCTCTCACCATGTTGAGAGCTAATTATAAAAGATGTTCCGGATTGCTGTTTTTTGGATATTTTAATGTTTTTTGTGTTCACTTTTTCTTTTTTAAGTTTTTCTAAAATTAATTTACCCGCAATGTCATTACCAATTTGGCAAAAACAACTTGAATCAAAACCTAAACGTTTAAATGAAACCGATGAATTTGTACTTCCACCGCCTGTGTGATACAAAATATTTTTGACTTCTATTTTTTCACCCGATTCAAAAAGGGCATATTGAATGGAACTACTTTTTGTTGCTAGTGACATAAATTCCGTGCCTTCATGTTCAATAAAGATATCTTGAGTTCCGCTGCCGATTGTTAAAACTTTTTTCATATTAATTTATCTCCTTTAAATTTTTTGTTTCTAAAACAAACTAAACAAGTGGGGATGAAAAGTATATGGTTGTAAAATTTTGTTTTAGATTTCCTAAGTTTGAATTTGATTTTTTAAAATATATTTTTGAGAGATAGTAGGATTAATTTGAAAAGGGCGCCGAGAGGCGCCCCTAATTGTTTATATTTATTTTCTTAGTAAAACAAAGTCTAAAACTTCAGCGACATTTTCAACCCAATGGACTTTTATTCCATCCATAACGTATTCGTCATTTAGAAGATCTTCTTGATTTGATTTAGGTAGAATAATGTTTGTTAAGCCTCTGCGTTTAGCTGCTAAGATTTTTTCTTTCAATCCACCAATTGGCATGACAACACCTTGAAGGTTAACTTCACCTGTCATCGCAAAGCTTCCGTTTATTGGTCTGTCAGTAAATACTGAAAGGATTGATGAGAGTAATGTTACACCCGCGGAAGGACCATCTTTTGGAATTGCTCCGGCCGGTAGATGAATATGTAAATCGTGTTCATTAAACATTTTACTTTCAACACCAAATTTATTTGCATGTGATTTTATATAAGTTAATGCCGCTTGCGCGGATTCTTTCATAACATCACCAAGTTGTCCGGTTAAGATTAATTTACCACTTCCCGGCATTAAAACAGCTTCAACTTGCATAACTTCACCGCCATAGGGTGTCCATGCTAGTCCATTTGTTACGCCAATTTTATTTCCTTTTATATTTTCATCATGCGCGCTTCTTCGTGGCCCGAGAAAGTTGCGTAAGTTTTCTTTGGTGAATTTTAGATTTTCCTTTTTTTCTACGAGATTACGCGCATATTTTGAACAGAGTTTCCCGATAAATCTTTCAAGTTCTCGAACACCCGCTTCTCGTGTGTAACTTTCAATCATTTCACCAAAAACTTCATCCGCGATTTCAAATCCTTTGTTTTCTAACCCTGAATTTTTTATTGATTTGTCTATAAGATGGCGTTTTGCAATTTCAACTTTTTCTTCAATTAAATATCCGGGAAGTTGAATAATTTCCATTCTGTCTCTTAGTGGGCCAGGGATACTACTTAAATCGTTCGCAGTTGTTATGAATAATGTTTTTGATAAATCAAGATGAATTCCTAAGTAGTTATCATAAAAACTATCATTTTGTTCCGGATCTAAAACTTCTAATAATGCTGAAGATGGATCTCCTCGTTGAGATGAACCGATTTTGTCTATTTCATCAATCATAATTAATGGGTTCATTGATTCTGATGAACGTAATGCTTGAACAAATCTTCCCGGTAGCGCGCCAACATATGTTCTTCTGTGACCTCTTATTTCTGATTCATCATGAACGCCACCAAGAGAGAGTCTGAAAAACTTTCTACCTAGGCAATTCGCGATTGATTTTCCAAGTGACGTTTTACCAACACCCGGAGGGCCTGAAAAACATAAAATTGGAGTATGGCTATCTTGTTTTAAATGTCTTATTGATAAAAAGTCTAAAATTCTATCTTTAATTTCTTTTAATCCGTAGTGATCTTCGTCTAAAACTTTTATTGCGTGACTTATGTCAGTGTTATCTTTTGTTTCACTACCCCATGGTAGCGCTAAAACCCATTCTATATGATTTCGCAATACTGTTGCTTCCATTGAATCGGGCGCTGTTTTTTCTAATCTTCTAAGTTGACGAATCATTTCTTCTTTTGCCTCAGTTGTTAATGGAAGTTCGTCAGCCTTTTTTCTTAAACTTGCGATATCGGACTCATCTTCTTCGCCTAATTCTTTTTGAATGGCTCTCAGTTGTTCTCTTAGGTAATATTCTTTTTGAGATTTATTTATTGAGTCCCTTGTTTCGTTTTGAATTTTATCTTGAACCGCGGAAAGTTCTAATTCTTCGTTTATGTACTCATTTAAATCTTTTAATACGTCTAAAATATTATTTTTTTCCAGTAAATCTTGCGCTTGAGAAACTTTTAAATTTAAGTGAGATAAAATAAAATCAGCAAATCTTTCCGGTTCCTGAATTTGAGAAAGGATTACGTAAAAATCAGGCCCGAAGTCTTTACCCGCAGAACTTATTCTTTCTACATTGGCCATAATGATTTTCATTTGTTTATCTATTTCACCATTGTCTTTTGGCGCGACAATAAAAGTTTCAGGTGTTATATTTACCCTTAAAACATCTTGATCTTGTAATATTTCTTCAACTTTTGCTTTAGCTATTCCTTGAGTTAATACTTTTATTCCACCATCAGGTAAGTTCATAACCCTCATTATGTTTGCGACGGTTCCTGTGCTGTAGAGATCTTCTGTCCCGATTGGTCCTTGGTAATTTTCAGGTTGTTCTTTTGCCGCAAGAAGTAGAACCTTTTTATGTGTATCCATTGCTTGTTCAACACCTTTTGCTATTTTTTCATCCATTATTAATAATGGAACAACCATGTTTGGAAAAACTACAACATCCATAGTTGGTATTACCGGAAGTATTTTTGGGATGTCTTGAATTAAGGAATTTTCCTTTTTGTCTTTCATGATTTCCCCCTCCCCCTTTAATGTCAGATATATTTTTTGCAAGCCCCTATTTAGAATAGCGATTAAAGTTTTATTATTCGCTTTTCTTTATAAAAGATAGATTATTTTGGTGCTCTCGCGCAACAATTATTGATAATAGATTTAAATTAGTTAATTTTTAAAGCTTTTATTCGTTGTGAACAGATGATAGATTAGAAAAATAAATTTCTAAGTTTTTAATTTAAGTTTTAGGTGAAGAAATGAGTAATTCCAGACTAGAAGCAAAAAAATTAAAGAAATCTTTTGGGCGAGGTAGTAGAAAATTAGATGTTTTGCGCGGCGTTGATGTTGAATTTGAACAAGGTAAAAGTTATGCGATAACCGGAGCTTCAGGGAGTGGAAAATCAACACTACTTCATTTACTCGGTGGTATTGATGAACCAACTTCGGGTGATGTTTATTTCGATAACATGTCAATTTTTAAATTTAGTAGTAAACAAAAAGATTTATTCTTAAATCAAAATGTCGGTTTTATTTTTCAATTTCATTATTTAATAAAAGAATTAACAGTTTTAGAAAATATAATGTTGATGGGATTAATTAAAGGTGAAAAAAAAGATTTTTGTGAAAAAAGGGCGATTAAACTTTTAAATTTAATTGGGTTAAAAGATAAAATAAAAAGTTATCCAACACAACTTTCCGGTGGGCAGCAACAAAGGGTTTCCGTTTTGCGCGCGATTTTCAATAATCCAAAGTTTTTATTGGCTGATGAACCGACCGGAAATCTTGATGCTGAAAATGCGCAAAATGTTATAGAACTTCTATTGAAATTAAAAAGAGAATTTAATATGGGAATAATTCTTTGTTCGCATGATTCTGAAGTTTATAGCAAAATGGAATCACTTTTCAGTTTGCATGATGGAAAACTTTCTCCTTTTAAATCAAAATAAATCTATTACCGAACAACGCTGAAAAGCCCCTTGCTTTAGCTATGGGGATGTAAAGCGTTTGTTGAATTTTTTGTGTTGTGTTATATAGCAAATAAGGATATAGTATCGAACATGAAAATAAAAACAAATAAAAACATCGTTTATTCATGTAAGTTTCATGTAATTTGGTGCCCAAAATACAGGCGCAAGGTTTTGGTTTCTGATGTTGAAAAGAGACTAAAAGAAATAATCCTATCTCAAAGTATAAAGTTAAATGTGGATGTAATTGAAGTTGAAATTATGCCGGATCACGCGCATCTTTTAATTGAGGTTGATCCACAATATGGTATCCATAGATATATAAAAAATATAAAAGGTTTTTCATCTAGAGTGCTAAGAATGGAATTCAAACATTTGACGACAAAGCTTCCAACTCTTTGGACAAATTCATATTTTGTTTCGTCGGTAGGAGGAGCTCCTTTAAAAGTAATAAAACAATACATAGAAAATCAAAAGAGACATTAAAGTGATTATCCAAAAGAGCTTCAAATATGAACTAAGACTAACATCTAGCCAAGAGGAAGCATGTTGTCAAATTGCTGGAGCATGTCGTTTTGTATGGAATAAAAGTTTGGCATTGAAAAAAGAAGCTTGGGAAAAGGATAAAAAGAATATTCATCGTTTTGAATTGGATAGGTTTTTAACCGAATGGAAAAATGAACTTGATTGGCTAAGCTTTCCTCCCTCACAAAGCCTGCAACAAGTAAATAAGGATTTAGATGTTGCCTTTAAAAATTTTTTTAGGCGTTTAAAAGAAAAAAAAGAGGATCCCGGTTTTCCAAAATTTAAGAAGAAAGGCAGAAACGATAGTTTTAGGATACCTCAAGGAGTATGTTTGGCTGATCAGCTTTCAAAAAAGGTAGGAGTTGTAAAGGTACCAAAACTTGGAAAGTTTTTTTTCACAAAAACAAGGGAAATTGAAGGTAGTATTAAGCATGCAACAATTTCTAGGATGTGTGATGGTTGGTATATTTCTTTTAATTGTAAAGTTGAAATAATTGATCCTAAAAAAGAAAAGGAATTAATAGTAGGAATTGATCGCGGGGTAAAAAGATTTGTTATGTGTTCTGATGGGAAAGAAATCAAAGGTGTATCACCTTTTAAAAGAAATTCAAAAAAATTAGCTCGATTTCAAAAAGAGCTATCAAAAAAGAAAAAGTTTTCGTCAAATTGGGGAAAAATAAAAATAAAAATAAAAACTATTCATTTGCACATAAGAAATATCAGGAAAGATTTTTTGCATAAGGCTTCTTCTCAAATAGCTAATAGTCACAGCATAATTGTGATGGAGAAATTGCAAACAAAAAACATGACAAAATCCGCAAAAGGTACGATAGATAATCCTGGTAAAAATGTAACGGCAAAGAGAGGGTTGAATCGCTCTATTCTTGATCAGGGATGGTATATGTTTCAACAGTTTGTTGAATACAAAATGCTATGGACTGGAGGGAGAGTTGTCTATGTAAATCCGCGATATACAAGCCAACGATGCAGTGTCTGTGGACATACTTCAAAAGAAAATAGAAAAACGCAAACTTTTTTTTGTTGTCTAAGTTGTATGCATAAAGAAAATGCTGATTTAAATGCCGCGAAAAATATTTTAGCCGAGGGACACTCGGTGTTAGCCTGTGGAGTAGAGGCGTTAGCTTCCGCAATGAAACAGGAACTCCAAGCACGAAGGCCTTCTACGGTATAAGTCGGAGAATCCCCTTGCTTTAGCTATGGGGAGTTGTCAAAATAACTAGAATTATTGTTGCGTTAAAATTAAATTTTTAAAATTAAATTTTTTTCAGGGGATGTGATATGAGTCTTAACATGGGAAAGCGCGCGATTTTAAAAAAAACCGCTCAAGCCGGAAGCGCGACTTTTGTTAGTCGAATTCTTGGGATTGTAAGAGAGTTTTTATTTGTTCGCTTTTTGGGTGTTAGCGCTCTTTCAGACGCTTTTTTAGTTGCTTTTAAAATTCCTATGTTTTTAAGAAAAATTTTTGCGGAAGGGGCTCTTTCTGCCGCTGCTGTTCCAATGTTTGTAAAAAAGATAAAAGAAGGAAAGAGAGACGAAGCAAACGGTTTAATGACAACATCCTTTTTATTTTTTGAAGGCTTAGTTTTTATTTTATGTTTATGTGTTTTCTTTTTTACGCAGTCGGTAATAAAGATTGTGGCTCCCGGTTTTTCTGCTGAACAGATTAGTTATGCCGTTCCATTTTTACAGATATTATTTCCTTTAATCTTTTTTATTTCAAGTTCGGCTTTGTTAGCGGCAGCTTTGCAGGCTGTTAATCATTTTTTTGTGCCGGCGTTTGCCCCAGCGCTTCTTAATATTTCAATTATTTCTACATTGTTGTTTTGTTTTAAATTTAATTTAGATCCTTATTGGCTTTGTTTTGGAGCCTTATTTGGCGGATTACTAATTTTTTTAAGTCATATAATTGTTTACTTTGGTTACAATTTTAAATTTGGAACGATTTCTAGTCAGGCCTATCAAGATTTTAAATTTATTTTGCGCAAGTTTGTATTTTGTTTAGTTGGTATTGGAATTGTAGAGATCAATTTATTTATTGATACTATTATTGGTTCTTATTTGCCGGAGGGATCAGTTACGTTGTTACATTATGGTGGACGGTTTATGAGTATTCCTTTAGGGATCTTCGCTGTAAGTTTTTCTAATGTTTTATTATCTCACTTTTCTCGAATAAGTTTATATGCTCCTTCAAGATTGAAATTTTATTTATTAGAAGTTACAAAATTTACAACATTTATTATTGTTCCTGCTGTGCTTTTTTTATTTTTTACATCGGAAAAGATTTTTTCAATGATAATGTTTGGTAAAAATATTGGACCGGAAAAAGTCTTTATCGCTAAATGGATTTTGATTATTTACTGCATGGGATTAGTTTTTTTCGCTTTAAATAAAATTTTACTTAACATTTTTTATTCCTTAAAAGATACATTCACTCCAACCATTGCCTTAGGCATTTCTACAATTGTTAACCTTTTTGGTAACATTGTTGGTATGTATTTTTGGGGGATTTATGGTTTGCCCGGTTCAACAGTTTTGTCCGGTATCGTTTTAACGTTTTTGAATTTTTATCTTTTAAAAACTAAATATAATATAACTTTTTATTCTGCTAATTATTTTAACTTTCTGGGACGTTTTTTAATTCAGATTTTATTTGTTTGCGGTTTTGCGCTTATTGCTTATTTTTCATTTTTAAATTTATTTAAAGAATCTAATTGGTATTTATTTTTTACTGTTAAATGGGGTTATTGGTTATTGGTTTTCGCGATTACTGTGCTATCCTATCTTTTTATTATTATGGGTAGAAAGATTTTTGGTCTTAAGCTATATTTCTTGTCTAAGTAGATTTTTTAAAAGGATAATGATGAAAAGAAATTTTTTATTTTGTTTTCTATTTGTTTCAATGTTTTTTAATTGGTCCGCTTTTGCTATTTCCGGAGATGCTAAATTTATTGTTACAGAAATAGATGAAAAGTTGTCTGCAAAGTTATTGACAGATGAAAAGGTTACGTCTGAGGATGTTAGATCAATTAAACAATCTATTGCAAATGTAGAATTTAATAAAACAGTTTTTGGTGGAGAAAATCTTTTTTATTTAGGTTCTAACGCAGATTTGCCTTTGGGCGTTCAGCAATATGCTATTTCTAAAACTCAGTTAGTAGTTGATCCAAATACGGGGCAAATTATTGTTGATTTTGTGCCAATTACTCCGGAAATTATTGTTGTTAACAATGAAATCGATGGAAAAAAAGAACCTTTAAGAAGTTCAAATCCTCTTTATGGAAAAGAGATAGAAAATTTAAATTTAAACGATCAAAAGTTTATTGTCGCGAATATTAATAGAGAGCCAACAGAAATAAATAAAAAACCGCAAGTATGTTTGGTTCGTTCCGATGTTACAGCATTGTTTACGCATAAAGTAGATAAGGAAATTGTTGACATAAATGACGCGAGTGGAAGTGATGAGGCTTCTAGTATTGTTAATTTAGCTTCATGTTCCGGCGCAATTATCGCGGCGGTTATTCCTAAAAATAAAATTGTTTTTGGTGAAACAGATTCAGGTTTTGCAGTTTTAGTAAATAAAAGCAGCGACCAAAAAGATAACTCGGAAACCAGACTGAGCATTGTAAACGCGATTAACGGTGTCATTGACGGAAACAAAGCATTAGAGATGGACTTGAATGCCGGTGAAATGATCGCGATTACCCAAGACGCAAAAATATCAGGTTTAGGAGACATGTTTTGGGATTCAACTTTGCAACGCTTGTTTGTTGTTTTAACCGGCGCGGAAAAAGAAACAGTTGGCGTGGATGGTGGAGCGATTTCTATTTTGGTTGGAAGACTTGAAGATAACAAATTAATTTTAGAACATGCTGTTGATCTGGATAGTACTTATTTTGAAAATAATCAGTTAGGAGATAATGTTGTTGGATTTTATTCTACTGATGGAGTTCAATATTATGCTTCCGGTTATAAAGTTAGAACAATGCATACAAGCACCGGTTTTTCTTATTTAATTATTAACGGCGGAAAAGAGATTGGGACGGAAGGGACGCGCAAACGTATGGTTTATGCGTTACCAATTGTTAAATCTAATAATGATAAATCTAAAATTGGAAAATTAGCTCAAAAAGAAGATTTTACAGAAATAATAGATGCCGCGGGGCAATTAGTTGATGTTGCTATTGTAGATGATGAAAAGCAAGCCGGTGTCGGACTTAAACAGTTGCCTTTGGATATTAATAGTGAAAAAGTTGAAGATATGTTTATTGTGGGTGATTCAGTTTATGCGGCTCTTGCCGGGAATAGAAGTTCAATTAACAATGAAGCAGGAATTTTTAAAAGTACCGCTTTGTTTGATGAAAAAGGTAAAATTTTTGCGTGGACGGAGTGGGAAAGAGTCATGGGCAGTACCGACAAAGTTTTCGGATTTGGTATTGATAGCGCGTTGAACGCGAATAGTGGAAATTATTGGTATTTAACAAACAATATTTATGGAAATAAAACAACTGTAAAAGTTACTCAATGGGGACATGGGGAAAGTTTTGCCGGAATGCTTGGTCAGCGTTTGGTTTCTTTTTTATCAACTGAATTTACGCACGAAATTGGTGGAGTTCATCAAATATTTAATTTTGATGAATTTACCCCTGGTTTTGAAGATGGTAAATTTTCTATGATGATTGCTACAGGATATAAAAAGATTGTTTTACTTGAAACAGGAAAATATGATGGTTCAGTTTTTAATCCAACACAGGATTTTTCAGATCCGACAAAGTACAATGTTTTTGAAAATAATAATGTTTTAAATTCAATTGGACCTGTTTGTTGCTCTGAAACTTCTAGGATTGTAGATGATGAAAATAAGGGTTGGATTTTTGTTGGTGGATATAATGGGTTAGCTGTATTAAGCAAAGATGATGGTGATGGCTGGGATACTAATTTTGGTTTAGATAATGTTCAGTTTGACGATTTTAGTTTCAAAAAAATTGGGAATCTCTCCCATATTCGAAAATTAGTTTGTGACGGTAATAACAAGTTGCTTTACATTGTTACAGACGAATCTATTTATAAAGTTGAAATGAATAAAACAAATTTTAGTTCAGCCGGTTCTCCGGATGTTGTTGGTACAAAAGTTTTAGATACAAAAGATTTACCGGATTCTAATGATGGTGATTTTATTTCAGATTTTTTAATTTGTGGAAATTTAGCTTTTGTTACAACAATTTCAGGATTATTTAAAACGATAAATATTAATGCGTCTCCAATTATTTGGCAGGAGGTCAAAATTGATTCAGGTGTAATAGGTGTTGGTGAAGTTTCAATCGCGCCCGTTCAAAGTCTTAGTTTTATTCCGGTTGAAACCGGTGGCTATACAAATGAAGGAAACTTGTATGTTTTATCCGCTGATTTTGGTTTGGATTTAGCTACCGTATATAGATTTCAAATAAAAGAAAATGAAGACATATACAGAATAAAAGAAGATGATGACAGACGTTATTTTTATCAGATTGGTGAATTTAGATGTAATTTTTTAACCGACGGTTCTTTTTGTTACCATCTTTTATCAAAACATTTTGGTCTAATGGGATTTTTGAAAAAATTTAATAATGGTTCAAAAGTTTCTAATTTTAGAACAACTGAAAGAATAATAGATTTAGGTGTAGAAGCTAGTTTGGCTTATAATGTTGGTTTAATGGCTAAGGATAGCGCAACCGGGGCATGGGTTGTTCCCGGTGATTGGGGAATTAGAGTTCAAGAATAACAAGGAAATTTAGATGTTTGATTTAATAAGATTAAAGAAAATTAAAAACGCGATTTTGGTTGCTTCCTTTTTAGCTAACGGAGTTAGTCTTTTTGCTATGGCGCCTACTAATTTTTATAGACCTTATGATGTTAATTTGAAAACAACAGACATAAAAAATAAAAGTTGGAAATTTGGCGCTGATATTGAATATGGAAGTACAAGTAAAGGTAAAAATAACGAAGAGTATAAAGCTAATATTTTAAATCTTGTGAATCCTACTGAGTCTAGTATTGCAATGCTTGTTGGGTTTGAAAAAGATAGTGAGCCTTGGAAAATTATTAATAACTTAGGTTATGTTTTTTCAGCTCCAACCGATGATGGCGTCAGAGGCCATTTTAATTTTAATGGAAAATTTACAGAGACAAATTTAAATTTGTGGGGACAATATAAGCTACCAATAGAATCTATTGGTGGAAGATTTGATTTCTGTGTTTATGTTCCGATAAAAAACATTAAAATTCATGATATTTCTCGTCAGGATTTAACTCAAGACGTTTTAGCCGCTGATCTTTATGTAAAAGAATTTATTACAAATCAACTTGATTATTTGGTTAAAACTTATGGGGGTCTTGATTTATCTGATTGGAGTCAAACCGGAATTGGTGATTTGACCTTTCTTATAAATTGGTATGAAGATTTTAAGCAAGATAAAGAATATTTAAAAAATGTTAGATTAAGCGTTCATGTTGGACTTTCCGCTCCAACCGCAAAAACAAAAGATGAAGATAAAATTTTTAGTTTACCA
>JAUWHS010000119.1 GCA_030605785.1 bacterium | reverse complement strand
ATCTATAAAAGTTTTACAAAAATAGAACATTTTGTTTATGGAAGCAAAAAACAAAATTTAAGAATAGAAGCTGTAAGCGAAACCTTAAAAGAATATCTTGTAAAAGAATTTAAAGTAGAACACAAAAAAATTTACATTGCTACAAATGATCTACCTGAAAAAATAGATCCAAAACAAGTTAAAAATTGGAAAAATGAAATAAGAAGTGAGTTAAAAATCCCACAACATTGCAAAATATATGTTTATAGCGGTTCAATGAGACCTTGGCAATGCGCAAAAGAAAGTATAAAGTATTTTAAAAATATTTATGAAAAAAATATTAATATTTTTTTATTGATTTTATCTCAAGACAAACTTGAATTTGAAAAAGAGATTGAGAAACAACAAATACCAAAAAATCACTTTTGTGTTTTAACTGTCAAACCAAATGATGTTTATAAATATTTATCTGCTTGCGATTATGGATTAATATTTCGAAATAAAGATATTATTAACTGGGTTTCCAGGCCAACAAAAATACTTGAATATAAAAGTGTAGGATTAGAAATCATTCACAATAATACGATTGAATGGCTTTCGTTAAAGTGATTTGTATTTATTTTTGCGATCAGCCATTAACTCTTTTTTTAAATCCTCTAAAGATATACAATCCCCACCCTGCTCCTTAGTCTGATAAGCAAGAATGCCTAACGAAAGATCCTCTAATCGTTCCTCTAACAATTTATAATCTTTCATTTCTATAAACACGCCTAACTCTCTTCCTTTTTTGTTTGTTATCACATGCGGATCAATCAACGGAAATAAATCTTTCATTTTCAACTCCTTTTAATTTAAATAAATC
The DNA here is from genome assembly GCA_030605785.1 of bacterium. GTDB lineage: Bacteria > Babelota > Babeliae > Babelales > JAUWHS01 > JAUWHS01. The sequence continues at coordinate 3,622 of JAUWHS010000119.1, read as the reverse complement.
TAAATCAAAACTTACCGGTTGACCAAACTTAACAACATGTAAGTTTTTATTTTCTACCAATCCTTTATTATCATCCCACCACTTTGTGAGACGTTTAATTGGCGCGTCAAAATTATCAAAACCTAATCTAAAAGTTCCCCAATGCATTGGAATAAAGTTTTTTGCGTTTAATTCTAAAAAAGCGGCGCATGACTGTTCTGTATTTAAGTGAGAATGAATAACTAATTCTTCCGGCTCATTTGGCCCAATTGGCATTAAAGCAATATCAATACATTTAAATTGTTCACCAATTTTTTTGTAATGTTCATCATAAGCGCTATCTCCGGCAAAATAAATCTTGGTATCACCGGATTCAATCATCCAGCTACCCCACAAAGATTTATTCATGCTGATTACGCCACGACCGGACCAATGACAAGCCGGTAAGAAATTAAATTTGATTTCATCTGAATTAGATGAATTGGAACAACAATAATTGTTTAAAAAGAATGTTTTATTTTGACCCCAAATAAATTCTATAGTTTTTTCGATTTCTCTTTTCTGAAACCAACGCTTATTTCCCTTGGGTACCAAATAAATAGGATCAAATTTTTTCAGAAAGCTTACAGCCGCGTCTTCAAGATGATCTTGATGATTATGTGAAATTAAAACATAATCAATTTTTGGCAAATCCCGCAAACTAATTCCGGCGTCAAAGTTACGATGGAAACCAAAGCCAACACCGCCAAAAACAGGATCGGTTAAAATATTAATATCATTAATTTGAATTAAAAAAGTTGCTTGCCCAACCCAAGTAATAATAGGTTTAATACTTTTTTGTACAGGTTTAACCTTACTAATCCATTTGCTTTTTATTTCTTCGCTAAATTTAATTTGTCTATTTTTTTTGGTAAATCGACTTAGAAATGTCGCCCAAAAAGACTTTAAAACACTTTTAAAATGTTTTTTTCGACTATCTTTTGAATGATTTAAATAAACACCTTTTTTTAAATGAAATTTATTCATATAATTTTTATTCCTAACTAAAGCATTACTTTTAAAGTATTATACTTTTAAAGTATTATAGTTTTAAACTATTACTCCGCATCCTAAACAAATATCACCGTCATAAAAAACCGCAAATTGTCCCGGAGCAATTCCCTGATCTCTTTTATCAAGTTGTACAATTCCTAAATCTTGTGTTTCAAAACTTAAAGAACATTTGTATAAATACTCACCATGTCTAAGTTTTACTTCCAAATCTTTTTTTTCGGATCTTTCACCTGAAATCCAATTAAATTTTGTAACTTTAAAAGTGTCTCTTGATTTTTCAGCTGAAAAATAATTTTTGGAAATATAAATGATATTTTTTTCCGTATCTTTATCAACTACATACCAAGGACCACCTGAAAGGCCAATCCCTTTTCGTTGACCAATTGTGTAATACCAAAAACCTTCATGCTCTCCAACAACTTTACCAGTTTCTATTTCAATTAAATCACCTTTTTTAATACCTAAATGATGTTTTAAAAATTCATCGTATTTAATTTTACCTAAAAAACAAATCCCTTGACTGTCTTTTCTTTGTTTGGTTGGCAAGTCAAATTTATTTGCTAACTCACGAACTTCAGATTTTAATAAATTGCCGATTGGAAACATTGCGCGAGAAAGTTGTTTTTGATTTAAAAGAGATAAGAAATAAGTTTGATCTTTAAATTTATCTTTTGCTTTTTTTAATAAAAATTTACCATCTTTTTCCCCGAAGGGGAACCCGCCGACCTCTTTCGCCAAAGCTTCAAAGGTCTGTCCGCCGAAGCTCGAAGAGCGAAGGGGGGAGCCTTGTGCGAAGGCTGGGTCAACTTGCGCGTAATGACCGGTCGCGACTTTATCAAAACTTGAATCAATTTTATCAAAAAACGCGCCAAACTTAATTTGTTGATTACAAAACAAATCCGGACTTGGAGTTCGGCCATGTTTTACTTCGTTTATCGCGTAAGAAATAACTGAATTCCAATACTCTTTTTGCATTGGAATAACTTGAAATTCCACATCTAATTGTTTACAAATTTTTTCTACATAACCAAGATCTTCTTGCCATGGACATTTGCCAAGAAAAGACAATTCATCTTCAAGCCATATTTTTAAATAAAAGGCTTTAAGATCGTGCCCTTGATCTTTTAATAATTTTAAAGCAACAGAGCTATCAACTCCACCGGAAAGTAATACTGCTATTTTCATAATTTTTTATTTTGTAAAAACGATTAAATCAATAGAAAAAACTACACAAAACAAATAATACCACACAAAGCATTCTCTTAAAAACAGCCTATCAAATCAACGAAAACCCGCACCAATTGGTGCGGGTTTTATAAATAATCAATTAATTTGATCAATTATATATTCAATACGAATTAATTTACTAAATCAATAATGCCGCAATTGCCGCATTTAACAAATTAACTAATGTTCCACCAAGTAAGGCTTTCAAACCCAAACGGGTTAAAAGCGGTCTTTGCTCTGGGCAAAGCGCTCCAACACCACCAATTAAAATTCCAATAACTGAAAAATTGGAAAAGCCACAAAGAGCGTATGTCATAATAACTTGGCTTCTTGCTGATAGATTCTCTGCTAAAAAATTAATGTATGCAATAAATTCATTCAAAACTATTTTTTGTCCCAACAAAGTTCCGGCAGCAGAACTATCTGCTTTTGAAACTCCAATTAAATATGTAATAGGAGAAAAAACTTTAGCAAAAACCATATCAAGAGTTAATGGATTCATAAAGCCGTAAGCTGTAAATTTCACAAGTAAAAAATCGACCATCGCAATCAAACTTATAAAAGAAATAAGCATTGCTCCAATATTTAATGCCAAACTCAAACCATCAGTTGTTCCAACTGAAATAGCGTCTAATATATTTGACGTGTGTTTTGTTCCATCCATTTTTATACCTGATGCTGTTTGCGGCACACCTGTTTCAGGAACTAATATTTTAGCTATAAAAATTGAACCCGGTATTGAAATAACACTTGCGGCCAAAAGATGAATTTCAGGAATTCCCATAGCGCCATAAATTGCGATTAAAGATGCGTTAATTGTAGACATTCCCGCAACCATTACTAAAAAGATTTCAGATTCTGTCATACCTTTTAAATAATGTTTAACAAGTAAAGGAGCTTCCGTGGGTCCGAGCATACTGTTTCCAACGGCGCATAAAGTTTCAGCGCCTGAAGTTTTTAATAATGGACGAATTACAAAAGAAATAATTCTGACAAAAAACTGAATAACTTTTAAATGATGCAATAAAGACATTAAAGCGCCAAAAAATACAATCGCGGCTACAACCTTAACCGCAAAAATATATCCCCAAGGACCCGTTTCATTTGCCAAACTACCAAAGACAAATTCTAAACCTTTATTCGCAAATGAATAAACTTTTACAAAGCCTTTTGCCAAATGTTTAAACGTTGTATGACCAATACTAGTTTTCAAAATAAAAGCGGCAAACAAAAATTGTATCGCCAAAGCATTAATCATTGTCTTGTAATTAATTCTTTTTTTGTTATTAGAAAAAATAAAGGCAACGACGAAAATAAAAAATATCGAAAAAATTGTTAGATAATGATTGTTTGTCATTAAGTA
>JAUWHS010000098.1 GCA_030605785.1 bacterium | reverse complement strand
TTCACAACTGTCCGAAGTTATGAAATGTATGTAAAACTTGTATAATTAATGAAAACAAAAAGGAGATTTTTATGCAAGTTTATTTTTCTGACCTTATGGCTCACGTGCCAAAGAATATATTTGATAAGGTAGGCGCAGAGTTTAAAGTTGATCGATGCAATCATAAATTAACAGGCAAATCATTGTTTCAGATATTGCTATATAATTTTTGTGAGGAAGATCAAATTAGTTTGAGGATAATAGAAGATAGCTTTAACAATCATCAGTTTAAACTTTATCACAACGGAAAGCCGTTGAAAGCGAGTAAAAGTGGAATCTCAGATAGACTTAAAACAATTAATTATAAGTATTATGAAAGTATTTTTATGACGTTGCAAGATACTTTTTCAAAGAAAATTTCAGGACACAATAAACAACAAGTTAAACGCTTTGATTCAACACTTATCACTTTATCGAGTAAGTTGCTAAAAAGTGGATTTAAGGTTCCTATTGGTGATAAACATCAAATTAAATTTAGTATAGGATTTGATGGATTACCACGAACAGTTCGAATTGGTTCGATGAAGAGTGACATGAGCGAAAATGTTGCATTGAAAAATGCCATAAAAGAAGCGAGCCTATCTAAAGATGATATTGCAGTTTTTGATAGAGGAATTAGTGCTCGTAAAACATTTAAAGATTTTAGTAAATCAGGTATTCGTTTTGTAACGCGTCTAAGTGCAAATGCAAATTACAGAGTTATTGAGCAAAGACCTTTGGAAAAAGTTAATCTAAAAGATTCTGAAAATTGTGAATTAGAAATTGTATCGGATAGCATTGTTCAATTACGAAGTAGAGATGTTCACTGGGTTAAAGAAAATTTCAGATTGATTGAGGCTATCAACAAAACAACAAAAAAAACTTTTCTTTTTCTTTCCAATATTGTTGATTTGTCCGCGATAGAAATAACTGAAATATATAAGGCTAGATGGGATATTGAAGTTTTTTTTAAATTTATAAAACAACACCTAAATACAAAGCATTTTTTATCACGAAACCTTAACGGAATTAAAGTTGTTTTTTATATGATATTAATAGCAGCGTTACTTATTTTAACTTTTAAAATAACAAATAAAATAGAAAGCTTTAAATTTGCAAAAAGACGATTTGTTGAGCAATTAAGGAGGGCACTTACTTATGATATTATACATTTATACCGGGATAACCCCGAGCGTTTTAGGCAATCTTTTGATTTTTAAAAAACAACTTCGGACAGTTGTGAACTTGTTTCAGGATCCACGTCTTATAAAATTAAGAATCTTATTTTTGCGAGTTGAAGGAAAAATGCCAAAGACTAATTTTAAACACGCTTTTTAATTTTCACATCTAAGCAATGGCATAACCGTTGCTAATTGGATATGGAGCAGTGCATGGGTTTAGGATTTCAATTTTCTGGATATACTCTTTAACATTTTCTACAATTTCTTTTTTTATAAATCTTACAGTAACAAATGTTTCATTTGTGTTTATTTTTTCGCTAACTCTTATTAAATCACCGGCAGTATTTTTTCTTATTGTTCCATTTATTATTTCTTGAAAACGTTTGTTTTGATAGCCGTTTGGCAGGTACCCTAAATCGTTTAAAGCTTGTAATGAAAAATTTATTGGCGTCATTATGAGAGCCATTAAAAATGCTGTGATAAATACTTTTTCAGGAGCCAAATTATCAATAAATTTTGCGCTTGCGAGAGAAGTTAACATTGCTGAAAATAAAACTACCATACTGGAATTCATTACAAGAAAAATATTTTTAAAACTAGGATTATATTTTAATGCTTCCAAATGTCCTGCTTGTCCAAGTTTTTGAATGATTTCATCGGTTTGAGTTTTATGTGATTCTTCTCCTTCATTTTTGATTGTTATTATGCAAGGAGTAAACTTGTCATAAAAAGATTTTATTCTCCTCAATTCATTTTCACTTCTGTGTAAATAAATTCTTTCAAAGGCTTGAAGATTTAGGTTGTTTTCAGGAATTATAATTTTATATTCCAAATTATCGATTTTAAATTCTTTTGTGAATGCATTCTCAAAATCTTCAGCGTGTGTTGAAGAACTAAAAAAAATTATTGAGAAAACTAAAAAATAAAAGAACCTAAAAATCTTCATTACTTACTCTCCCGTTTTTCCATATATAAAAATTTTAAATATGTAGAAAAGTGTAATCTTTTTTTGAAAATGTACAATAGCAAAAAAATGTTAGAAAAAAGAAAAAAGCCGAAAGAAAATCTTTCGGCTTTGTGTTGTTGATTCTTTAAATTTTATTTTTGAGTTTGTGTTGTGATTGTATCTGCCATAGATTTTGTTTCTTTTATTAAGATTTCTATATTTTGGTTTGATATTATTGTTTTATCTGTGGTTGCCTCAGTTTTTTTATCTGAGCATTCTATGTTTTGTTTTGAAGTTGTTTCTACTTTTTCAATCGTATTTTCTATAGTATTTTTTATGTTTTTTGACTGTGTTGATGCGACAGTGTCCGTAATAAATGCAGCTACATCGACTACGTTTTCTAGGTTTTGTTTGGTGAATAAGCGGCGAAGGTATTTGAATATGGATCCGGAGCAGATACCGCATCCGACATCATCATCTTCTTCAGGTTTGGATTTTATGTCCCATAAGCTTACTTCTTTTATATTATCAGCATTAAAGAATTCTATTTCATCATCTAAATCTAGACTATTTGGGCTACCGGCACTCGTCTCCGTAGAACCGTCTTCTTCTTGCGCGTTTATATGGCAAATATGTTCAGCCATATTACTTTGGTCTCGAGGCAACATTTTAGGCTTAGATTTTACAGTAAATACATGTTCTATTATTTGTGACAAATTAATTCCACCTAAAGTTGTTTCGATATATAATTTTAGTTGTGGAATTGTTTTTTCTATTATTTGTATGCCTTCTCCATAAGATATTAATGTTACTTTTTTACCTGAGCTGGAATATGTAGAAACGATATGAGCTTGTAATTCCAAAGCTACGATTTTAACTTGTGTGTCGTTGTTGTCTTGCGCGTTTTGAATATATTGTTGATTAATCACACTAGCCTGTTTTTTTGATAATTTTTCGATTATTTGAGGTCGAGATGATTCATTAAACGGTTGTGAAAAGAATATTGCGGTTATACCCTTTTTTACAGCTTCTTTTTTTATGGCTTTGAAAATGGCATTTGCTTCTTTATGCCAATTTGTGACTTCTGATGGGCCAGGAACAAAGATTAGAACTTTGTCTTGTGCTTTTAATTGTCCAAAAAAAGATAATGTGATCCAAAAAAAAGAAAAAGAAAAAAAAATATTTTTTATGTTACTCATAATTCCCCCTATCCTATAAAAATTTTTTTGATATATAAAATACTTCTGATTAACCTAAGTTGTTATTTTTTTTGTAATTTTACATTACCAAAAAAGATTTTTATTTTTCAACAGATTGTAATTATTTGTATTGAAGAACCGATTTGTCCGTATTTTTGTGTTGAGCGTTATTTTTTTGAATAGAAAAGGCGAGGTAGTGAGGAAGGATGAATGCTTATTATTTTTAAATTGTTTTATGAGATTTTGTAACTCAAAAGGGTTGTGAATAAATTAGACTGGCGATTCTTTAGCCTGATTATTATAGTTAGGCACCAGCAAGGTGAGTGAGTTACGTGGGTTTGCTGTGTTATTACCAAGAGACAGACTTCTTTTTCTGGTTTCTGTGTTTGTGATAGTTTCAGGGAAAAGACTTTCGTCGGTGGTGCGTCTTTTTCTCGTAACCACATCAGCGTTAGAGCCAAATACTTCGGCAGTAGTCGCACGTCTGTCTCTAGTTGCTACATAGTGTAATTGTGCATGTGTTGTTTGTGATTCGATATCTATTTTTTCTAGGATGTCATAAAAATCTAGTAAGTTATTTCTTTCTACAAAAATCAAACTGTAAGAATTAGTGTTTGGAGCAATACAATATATTTGCCCCTTTGTGTAACCTGAAAATTTTTTATACGCTTGTTTTCTTTCTGTATGGTATAACCTATTTTTTTGATAGAATTCATAAGCGAAATGGTTGACGATTTTAAAAAATATTAATGTAAGAAATATAGGTAAACCTTTTGTTGCAAAGTCTTCAGCTGTGAATTCTAGTGATATATTGTTGTTTAAGGCGATGAAAGTTGTTATCCCGAATATGGCGCAAGTTGAAAATATAAAAATAGGACTAGATGCAATAATTTTTGTCCATAACAAGTATTCATTTCTTCCATATTTAGGATATTGTTGTTTAGCTTCGGTGCTTATAAAATTGTTAAGTTTTTCCAGATAGTTTTCACTATTTATTTCAATGGGATAATCAAGATTATTTTCTATTTTTACTGAAAATGTTTGATAAGTTCGATGAAATTGTTTTATTTCAGGGGTTATTAGGTTTGGATTCATTCCCAAAAATTGTTCTGTTTGGTTAGCAGTTTCTAAGTTTTTGATTGTTGTTTTTACCTCGGGTTTTCCTTGAGTATTATCTAAATTCCAGCCTGATTTTAAACAGTAATTATTAATAATTATTAGAAAAAGTAGTAAATAAATTTTCTTCATAGTACTTATCCTTCTTCTTATTAATAAACGACTATTTAATAAACAACTATGATTTAATCAATTAGAAGTTTATAAAAACAAGTAACTAAATAAAAATTTTAGATTAATTTTTGCCGCAGCAATGCTTGTATTTTTTACCTGAGCCACATGGACACGGAGCGTTTCTACCAACTTTTGGTTGATCTCTGTGAACGGTTTTACTGTTCCCTGAAGTTGTTTCGTCTCCACCAACTTGAATGTTTGACAGTTCTTTTTCTTTTTCTTTTTCAATCTCATGAATAGAAGAAACCGAAACGCTTTCCGGTTTTAGTCTAAATATTCTTTGAACAATATCCCATTTAATTTGATGCATCATATGTTCAAATTCAAAAAATGATTCTTTTTTA
>JAUWHS010000090.1 GCA_030605785.1 bacterium | reverse complement strand
AAATCCAATTTTAGGTCTTTTAACTCTTTTCTCATTTTCCCTAGGAATAGGTGTTTTATTAATTTTAATTGGAACATTTTCAACTTCCGCGACACCCAAAGCGGGAATGTGGATGGTTGATATTAAAAAAATATTTGGTTTTGCGTTATTTGGTGTTTGTGTTTATTTCCTTCAACCATTTTTCGATATTTTTACAATTTCAATTTTGTACTTTTTAGTAGCATTAAGCGCTTCTATTTACTTTTTTATAAATAAACCTAAAACAAAATTTAAAATAATTTTAGGCGCAATTTCAACAGTAATTTCAATTTATCTTTTGATTAATTTATTTATATAAAAAGAACCCCCGATTCTTGTGAGCAAAACCTGTCTTGTATTAAAATAAAAAACATTCTATAATCTCAAAAACGTTTTATTTTGGCTCCTTTTTAAAATCAAAGTTAAATTTATGAATGCAAAAAATCTTTTTTACACTTTTATTATTTCATTAACATGTTTTTTTAGCGCAAGCACACAAACAGGAATCCTTTACTATGCTTTTTACGAAGGGCAAGTTTATTTTTTATTAGAGTTTAAAAAACGTCCGTTAGTAGAAAATCCTAATCCTGAAAATCCAAAAGATTTTGAATGGTCTTGGGGACCAAGCGAAAAAACAGATCCCACATCTCCCAAAAGTCCTCGAAGCCCACAAAGTCCCGAAATTTATTATAAACTGGAATTAAAAAAGGTTTCCTTTTTTTTAACAAATAACAGGCAAAGCTGGATTCAGATAGAAATAATAGAAGAAATAAAAAATGAAAAATTTCGCAAAACAATAATCAGTCGCTCCGGCTTAAGTAACTACAAAATAGAATCTTTACCAAAAGTGGAGATACGTGGCAGCAACGTACGTCAAAAAAGAATTTATTATAAATTCGTACGGTTCCTCCAATCAAGCTATGCAACTTTTTTTCCAAAAATTAAAGAGTGCGCGCTACAAGAATTTAAAGAAGAAAATGAAAAAAAGGAAGAAAAGCTCTTTATTGAAGAACAACGTAAAGTTGAACAGGATTATAAAAATAAAGAATTAATAAAATCAAGATTTGACGCTTTAAAACTTGAATTTACGGAAGAATATTTGCCCCTTCAAGAATTAAATAGAAATGCCACGGTTTATAGTCCCGTGGCATAAAAAAAGTTATTTTAGACTATCGATTGTTTTGTCAAAATCAATTTGCTCCATCGATCCTTCAATTTTTTTAACTTGTTTTCCATCTTTAAAGTAAACAAACGCGGGAATTCCCTTAACTTCAAATTCCTCGGCAACTCCTCCAACCTTATCAACGTTTACATGTATAAATTTAATATCTTCATATTTATCAGAAGAATTTTTAAAAACCGGATCCATAACTTTGCATGCGCCGCACCAAGGAGCTGATAATTTTGCAACAACAGGTTTTGGACATTTTATTGCCTCATCAAATTCAGCTCTTGTTACTATTTCAATAACGTTTCCTTTTTTCGCTGAACCACTAAAAAAATCACAACTACTAAAAAGCAAAACAGCAAAAAGAGGCAAAATTATTTTGCAAACACTCTTCATAATAAAAACTCCTATAATAAGAAAAATAAAAACAACCAACACTAAATTTAATAACATCTGGAAAAATGAATCAAGAATATATAATCTAAAATGTACAATTTTTTAGATGTTAGCAAAAAAGGAGTGCCAACATAATGATAAAATTTAAATTTTTAACCTTTTTTATATTATTTAATTTAAGCTTCCTTTTTATAAAAATTTACCAACACAACAAAAGCGTACAATTAAACTATGACAGACAAAAGCTTGAAAATAGAAGAACTGAACTAACAAAAGAAAAAGATAAGCTTTTAGTAAAACTATCAAAAATAAAAAATCCAAAACAAATAAAAAAACTAGCGCAAAAAAAACTTGGTTTAAGACCTGTCAAACTAGCTCAAATTATAAATTACCCGGAACAAGGAGCAAAAAGTAAAGAAATAGAAAAAGCTCTTTAGGGGAGGGAAAATGTTAAAAAAAAATTATAAGTCCAGAGTTATTATTATCTTGTTCGGTTTTTTGACTTTATACGTAATAATCGCGGCAAGGCTTTATCTCATTCAAATTCATAAAAAAGATTTTTTTAAAGTTTTGGCCAATCAACAATATGATATTGAAATTATTCAACAACCGCCAAGAGCGCTAATTTATGACAAACACAATAGACCCTTAGCGTTAAACAAGGAATCATTTTCAGCTTTTATAATTCCCCATCAAATAGAAGAAAAAGAAAAAACAATAAAAATATTCAAAACTCATTTTCCCAAGATATATAAAAAGTTAAAAAAATATCC
>JAUWHS010000136.1 GCA_030605785.1 bacterium | reverse complement strand
CAAATTGGATTGCTAATTTGGTCTCTTTACATTCTCTGTTTTCCCGCAAAACACGGAAGCGTAATTTTAGGTTTCCCATACCGATTTATTACAAAACATAAAATGAAAAATCCGGAAATTTTCATGTGGAGTTTCGCGTTAATTTTTAGTGTCGCGGAACTATTCGCAACCCCATTTCATTTCTTCAAAGATGCTTTCACCCAACTTTTATACAGAATTTTAACAACACCCTGGCCATATTGGCTAATAATTGTAACAGCTGCATCAAGTACTCTTTATCCATTTTTTATTGGAAAAGATGTAACAATGAAAACTCACAAACATTTTTTAATTAGAAAAGCTTTATCGATTATCGCGATTATAACTCTTGCGTATTTCTCGTTTGCAGATTTAATTATATTGTTCAATATGCACGCAGCCGGATGACAAAGAAATTCTTCATATCTTGATTTTTTTACTTTAAAAATTCTACTTTTCTAAAAGAAACAAAAACATAAATTTTTTTATGAATAAATTAGAAAAGGATCTTTGCAATGAAAATAACCAAACAAATTATAATATTTTCCTTACTGGCATTGTTTTTATCAAATTTATCTTCTGTAACAAACAAAACATTTTTTATGCCAAGACCAATTCAACAAGACGCGGTTATGCAAAACGCGATGAGCTTAGAATTTACAAACGTTATGAGTTTGGAATACGCAAAAGACCCCGATATTAATTGCGGTTTCATTTTAATTGGAAACCTTTTTTATGAACAATCAACATCAAAAAGCGATTTGGCAAAATATTTTTCTATAAATAACAAAACAGAACTTACAATAGCAGGGAACACATCCGGAATAACTGAAAAAGATATAGCAACTGAATGGTTAGGGATATCAAATTGGGATAGCACAACATTAGAGCAAAACTTTTCTTCTAAAATTAATCTTTCCCCGGAGCAAAAAGAATTTGGTATAAATTTTCAGGCTCATAAAGTTTTAAATTTTATAAGCAACAAACTTTGGCTTTCAATCACTTTGCCGTTTATTCAAAAAGAAACAGACTTAAAATTAAATGAAACCAACATACAAAACGAACCAACAAAGCAACCTATTGATGTTCCTAAATTCATGTCACAAAATGCATCCGACTTTTTTAACTCCGAGGAAAATTTAAGATATGGCAAAATAAAAAATGGAGTTCAAAAGCTAGCAGGTCTTGCTGATATAAATTTAAAATTAAATTATTTTTTTAAAAATAAAAAATCTTGGACACTCTCTTTTTATCCACAACTAACAATCCCAACCGGTTATAAACCAACCGCAAAATATCTTTTTGAACCAATAATTGGCAACGGTAGGCACTGGGAATTAGGCGCGGGATTAAATTTTGAAATGGAACTGTTAGACAAAAACAAACATCTTTTAAGTTTTATTTCTAAACTGGATTACAACTATTCATTTGAAAGTACCGAAAAAAGAACTTTAGATTTAAAAGAAAAACCTTGGAGTAGGTATTTACGTTTAACAGATCAAGCCACACATCAAATAAACACCGTCGCGGTAAATTTATTCACGCAAGATTTTAAAATTCAACCTGAATCAAATTTAAACCTTTTATTATCGTTGCATTATGATCACAATGATTTTCTCAACTTAGAATTAGGTTACAATTTATGGTGGAAAGCAAAAGAAGGAATTAAATTCAAAAATGAATGGGTTGAAAATGTTGGCATCACTCAATTAAATGCAGATAACAATCCAACAGGAAATACAATTTCAAACGCGACAATCGCGACGAATCCGCTAGGAACCGGTAATACTTCTTTTACAACAATAGAACTTGACAACTTAGATCTAAACTCAGCAATACATGATTCGGCTCTTTCAAATAAAATATATTTATCCGGTGGAGTTGAAGGAACCTGGAAACAAAATATTTATCAAACAAATTTGGCTCTTGCTTATGAATTCGCAAGCAACAAGGCTTTATCGGCATGGAGTCTTTGGTTGCAAGCAAATCTTTATATCTAATTGAAAAAGGAAAAAGATGTTAAAAATTTTATTAGCAATATTGTTCATAAATTTGTTTTGTTTTAATCAAGATTCTTTTGCTGCAAGATTAAGAAAAAATAAAAAAAACATTAAACAAATTGAACAGCAAATAAAATTAGAAGCTGAACAAAACACTAAGGAATTAGTTGAACTGGCTGAACAACAAATAAAATTAGAATCTGAAGAAAAAATCAATCAATTAGCGCAAGAATACGAAACCTTAATGCAAGAAGATCAAGAAGAATTTAAAAACCTACTTTTTAATATAACCCAAAAAACGCTGGAAAATGAATTAAAATTACTTAAAACACAAAAGCTTCTCACAAACAAAAGCAAAGAAGTATTAAATAATGAATTAGAATTTAAAAAAATAAAAAAACTTTTAATTGATAAAACAAAAAAAGCCTTAAACGCTGAACTTGAAATAATAAAACAAAGGAAATTGATCTTCTAAGAATACAGAATCCTCAAAGGTAAAGGTTAAGATTATGGTGGGAAAAAAAGAAGAATTGAAAGCAACCGCAAAAGAATACGTCCAGACACTAACAAAGTTAGTCGATGAAATACGGGCAGCTCAACTTCGCGCAGCGGTAGCTGCTAACAAAGAGCTTGTTCGATTGTATTGGTTCATTGGTAAAACAATTGCAAAGAGACAAGAAGAAAGTAGTTGGGGTGAGAATTTCATTGAAAGTTTAGCAAGGGATCTTCGTGGCGCTTTTCCTAAATCAAAAGGCTTCTCAGCTCGCAACATTCTTAGAATGAGCGCTTTCTATCGTGCTTATGAAATTTTCGCCACAGCTGTGGCGAAAATAGAAGACCTTCCCGTTTTTAATATTCCGTGGGGACATAATGCTGTTTTAATTGGAAAGGTGAAGGATCCCGAAACAAGACTTTGGTATGCCCGTAAAACATTGGCAGAGGGATGGAGCAGAGGAATCCTTGAGAAACAAATCAAATTAGGCTTGCGCGACAGAGTAGGACAAGCCATCACCAATTTTCCATTAACACTTCCAAGCCCACAGTCAGACATGGCAAAAGAAGCCCTTAAAGATCCATATATGTTTGACTTTCTTTCACTTAGCGACGAATATAATGAACAGGATGTGGAGCAAGGTTTAATCGATCATATACAGAAATTTCTTCTAGAGCTCGGCAAGGGGTTCGCTTTCGTTGGAAGGCAAGAACATCTTGTCGTAGATGATAACGACTTCTATCTTGATCTACTTTTCTATCACACTAAACTTAGATGTTATGTGGTTGTCGAACTGAAAAATACTACATTCAAACCAGAATACGCAGGAAAACTAAATTTCTATCTTTCTGCAGTAGACGAGTTGTTAAGCCATCCCGAAGACAGACCAACAATCGGGCTTCTTCTCTGTAAAACCAAAAGTAATTTTCTAGCGGAGTACGCTCTGAAAGATATTAATAAGCCTATCGGAGTTGCTGATTACGAAACAAAGCTTACGGAATCATTGCCTAAGGATTTGAAGGGAAGCTTACCTTCGATTGAAGAGATTGAAGCTGAGTTAGAAAAAAAACAAGAAATAGAAAAGAAAAAAAATAATTACTAAAATTTACTTAAAACTTTGAAAAAAACAATGGCAAAAAAAATAAAACAAAGGAAATTGAGATGATAAAAATTAAAAATACTTTTTTTCTCTTTATTGCTTTTACTTTAATTACAACACAATTAATATCATTCCCCATAAAATCAAAGGAGTCTATAACCTTAGAAAAAGAAAAAATAGAACTACAAAGCCAAGTAGAACGGCTTAAAAAAAATAACATTGAAAACAGGAGACTTTTATCCGAAATTGAACGATTAAAAAAAGATGCAAAAGAGGTCAGGAAAATAGAGCAAATTTTAGAACAAATAAGTAATGAACCTGATTCGGATGAAGCAAAAAAATTGACAATCCAAAACAAAAAGCTTAAAGAAGAACTATCTGAAATAAATAAAATCCGAAAAAATCTTGAACAAACCAATACCGAAAAAAGCAGACAATTAAATAATTTAAAAAAAGAGATTGAAACCACAAAAAAATCAACACAACAAATTGAAACATTAAAAAAAGAAATTGGACAGCTAAAAAATGAAAAAAACGAGCTACAAAAAAAGGTTGGTGAACAAGAAAATAAAAAGAAAACTTCAGTTAATAAGCTTGTGGATAAACTACAAAAAATGAATGTCGATCAAAAATACATTGAAAAGATGAAGCAAAAACTTACCCGAAGCGCGCAAATAGAAGATGAATATAACGACATTATTGACAACCTTTTAACAAGAAGCGTTAGAAGTATTCCAATTGAATATCTTTTGGATGATTTTATAGAGGTAGAATAATTCGCTTTTTTCACGAAAATATTTTATAAATAGTTGAATCAGGAAATTAAAATACAACTTATTTTTTAAACAACTAAGTGAATAAGGATCCAAAATGCTACAACTACCTCTTTCCGGAATAAAAAAAATTGAGGCCTTCGTTCAAAGTAACAATGATACAATTTCACTTTCTCAGGGAGCGCTACGAATAGGTGGAGTTCCACAAAAAATAAAAACCTATATTCAAGAAATTTTGAATTCAGATAAAGCTGATTACTATCAAAGCGCATGGGGAATTCTACCTTTGCGAGAAAAAATAACAACAACATTAAATAAAAAATACAATTTAAATTTAAAATTAAACCAAATAATCGCTACTCACGGTTGCATAGGCGCATTATCAAATATTTTCTTAACATTGTTGGAACATAATGATGAAGTAATTATTCCGGAACCAACCTACCCTGCGTATGAAAATTTAACAAAACTCGCGCGAGCAAATCCGGTATTTGTTTCCTGTTTAAATAGTGACAAAAAATTCGAATTTGATATTGAAAAAATAAAAAAAGCAACAACATCAAAAACAAAAATAATAATATTTTCAAATCCTTGGAATCCATTAGGTTTAATTATTGAACAAGAAAAAATAAAAGCCCTTTTAAACTGGTGCGAAGAACGGAAAATTTATTTAATCATAGATGAAGCTTATGTTGATTATAGGTTTGAAAAACAAAACGAATCATCTGTAACTCTTGCAAACGAATCGGAATATTTAATTACAACATTTACTTTTTCCAAAAATATGGCTATGAGTGGTTGGCGTGTCGGTTTTGTTGTTTTACCTGAAAAACTATATTTAAGTATCGGCCAAACACAAGACGCGTTTTTAAACTGCACATCGGTTCCGGCGCAATACGCAGCGCTTTATGCGCTTGATCATCCTGAATTAACTATTCAGTTTTACAAACAAGTAAAACAAAATTTAGAACTTACTGAAAAAATATTGAAACCATTAATTGATAAAAAAATCTTTTCATATCAAAAACCCAAAGGTGGCTTTTTTCTATTTCTAAAAGCAGAGCAAGAAAACGCTACAAACTTAAGCGCTAGAATTCTAACCGAAAAAAAAGTTGGCTTAATTCCCGGTAAATACTTTGGACCAAGTGGAGAAAGCTTTATAAGATTGTGTTATGCAAGGGAAAAAGAAGTTTTACAAGAAGGTATTACTCGAATTTTAGAAATATTTTAAAATGTATAAAAAAAAGATGCGCATACATTTCATCGGAATCGGTGGAATAGGCATGAGTGGAATCGCTGAAATTTTAAAACTAAAAGGCTACAACGTTTCCGGTTGCGATGAACTAAAAACATCAAAAACAATTGAACATCTAAAAGAAATAGGTTGTAAAATTCACCATCAACACAATAAAGACCACATAAAAAATACAGATGTTTTAGTTTGCTCAACGGCCGTTGATAAAAAAAATGTAGAAGTTCAAGCCGCGTTAAAAAAAGGAATCCCTGTAATTCCTCGAGCAATAATGCTTGCCGAACTTATGCGAACAAAATACGGAGTAGCTGTTTCCGGTACGCACGGCAAAACAACAACAACATCTATGATTTCACATATTTTTATAGAATCAAAAATGGATCCAACTGTAATTATTGGTGGAATTTTAAAAAATATCTCTGCAAACGCGAAACTTGGCGCAAGTAAAATTTTAATTGCGGAAGCAGACGAAAGTGATCGCTCATTACTTTATTTAAATCCATCAATCGCGATTGTAACAAACATAGAAGCAGAACATTTAGATACTTACAAAGATTTAAGCGATATACAAAAAACATTCAAAGATTTTCTAGCGCGCCTTCCTTTTTATGGTAAAGCTTTTTTATGTATTGATGATCCAAATATTAAATCAATTTTACCTCTTCCGCATATTAACACAGTAAAATATGGATTAGATGAATCGGCGGATATCATTGGTAAAAATATTATTCTTGAAAAAACATGTTCTACTTTTAATGTTTTTATAAAAAATAAAACTATTAATGGAGTAATAAAAGAAAAACAAATTAAATTAGGACAAGTTAAACTTAATATGCCGGGCCAACATAATATCTTAAATGCCTTAGCCGCAATAGCCTTATCTTTAGAATTTGAAATCCCATTTATAAGTATTCAAAAAGCGTTAAAAAATTT
The DNA here is from genome assembly GCA_030605785.1 of bacterium. Classification (GTDB taxonomy): domain Bacteria; phylum Babelota; class Babeliae; order Babelales; family JAUWHS01; genus JAUWHS01. The sequence continues at coordinate 2,866 of JAUWHS010000136.1, read as the reverse complement.
CAAAGGAATTGAACGAAGGTTTGAATTTAAAGGAATTTTTAATGGCGCTGAAATTTTTGATGATTATGGTCATCACCCTACTGAAATAAAAAATACCCTTCTTATTGCGCAAAAAAGAAAACAAAATAAATTACATATTATTTTTCAACCACATAGATTTACAAGAACCCAAAAACTTTGGAATGATTTTGTTAACACCTTTGCTCTTGGAAACAATAATTATAAAATAGATTCCCTTTATCTAACTGACATTTATCCTGCAAGTGAAAAACCAATTGAAGGAATCACAACGAAAAATTTAATTAAAGCAATTCAGAAAGTTAATCCAAAAATTAATATTTTTTATGGTTCAACTTATAATAACATTCAAAAAGAAGTTGAAGGAAAATTAAATAAAGGCGATTTACTTTTAACTGTTGGCGCAGGTAAGGCAAACATAATTGGTGAAAATTTAGTTAAAAAAAATACCGGGATTTAAATCTCCGTATCTATGAAAGATATTTATGAACTAATGTTTGAATCCATTTTATTTTTGTTTTGGCCAACCAAGACTTTTTATCAATTTCTAATGAAAAAAAACCGCCAAAAAAACCAACAAAAACAAAAAATACAATCGGCATAATAAAAAAAATTAAGAGAAATAAAAGAATTGTCTGTAAAATAATAATCATAATGCCCCTAAATAACCTGCTCTATTAAAACTTTTGAATTTATATCTTTTATTTTATCCGTTTGTCCTGAATAATTTTCACTATTCATGTTTTTGCGGACAAAAATACTAACATTAGTTTTATTTTTTTTGTCTTCATTGTTTCTGATAGATATCACACAAGAACGGCTTGTTTTATTGCAAACAAGTAAGGCTTCTTTATCAACTGAAAAATCATTGATATCCCAACCCAAAACTTCCATATTGTTTAAATAAAAATCCAAATTTTCTTGTAATGAATTATTACCAACAAAAAACAGATGATCCGAATTATCTTTAAGTAAATCATTTTTTTTATTGTTTGAACTAACAAAAGAATGACCAACAGGAATTGGAATATCTGAATATTTTGCTTCTTTCAAAACAGAAGAATTTAAATCCATTGATTTATTATTCTCTTCTTTTGAACAAGAAACAAAAAGAATAAGAATTAAAATTAAAAATATTATATTTAACTTTTGAACAGAACTGAAAAAATGGAACAACCTTTTTTTACAATAATCTAAAGGAAGGAAAAATAAGGGTTCTTCAGGAGGTTCTTGAATTTCCATAAAATTATCCATAAAGACAAATTAAGCTCAACAAACATTTGTAAATAAACTACAAAAATAAGTTGAGCTTAAAAAATTACGCCTTTTCAACCTCTTTTTTTATTGGTTCTTCTTGAATGATTGGTTTAGCGACTTTTTTTCGTTTCGGTCTTACTTTTTCTTTAATTTTGGTTGCTTTACCAACACGGTCACGAAGATAATAAAGTTTCGCTCTTCTAACAATACCACTTTTAAGTAATGTAATATCTTTAATAACAGGAGAATGGTAAGGAAAAATCTTCTCAACACCAATAGCGTTTGACGCGATTTTTCTAACTGTAAAAGAAGAAGCTATACCATTATTATGAAAAGCAATAACAGCGCCTTCGAACATTTGAATTCGTTCTTTATTTCCTTCTTTAACTTTTAGAGCAACTTTAATAGTATCTCCAACACCAAATTTGGGAAAATTTCGATCTTGAACACCTTGATCTAAGATTGTTTCTTTTGTAAGAAAACTAGCTTTCATTGTATTATTTACCTCACGATCATCGTTATACTGGTCAAAACATTTTATTAATATAGCTAATCTACTATTTTTATCAACTAAACAGCGATACTACTTATTATTTTTAAGTTTTTCATCTAGCGTTTCAATATACGTTTTCTTTGGTTTAAGGCCTAAAAACCTATCCAAAACTATCGCCGCCGCGCTCCTAACCGATAAATGATTATAATCAGAAAACCCCTCTATCGGCAATAACAAATAATCACTTCTATCCAAAACTTCATTGCTTAATCCTTGAGCCGTTCCAAATAGAAACAAAACCGGTCGACCCTTTTGCCAAATCATTCCTTGACTGTAATAATCAATTTTCTTTTTATGTTTATAATCTTTAGCGGACGTTGTAATAATTATAGGATCTTTTCCTTCTTTTTCTTTTATTTTTTCTACAATCTCATCTAAAGAAATTGCGGCAATAACGTTACAAACAGCTTCATATCTAGAAAAATTATATTCTTTACCTTTGCCGGAAATCCAAAAATCTAAAAACTTTTTTAATATTTTTTGCTGATCTTCAATTGCTGAAACAATAAAATAATTTTTTACACCATAAGTTTTACTTGAGCGCGCAATGTCATGAATATCTAATGAGGTAATTGTCGTATGTCCAACTTTATCCGCAACCATCACCCGGCTATGCATCAGCGCAACATAATGGTTTGGTATATTTTTTTTACAAAGCTCTGCTTCTTGCTCGTTTAACTCTGAAGATCTAAGCCAATCAAAACGATTTAACAATGTTTTTTTCGCGGCTTCTTGCGTTCTCCATTTATCAATTTGCGCGTGATTACCGGAAAGAATAATATCCGGTATTTTTTTACCTTTCCATTCTATAGGTAATCCGTATTGAGGATAATCTAAAAAAGGCCCCTGAAATGATTCTCTTTCAACAGATTCTATTTTACCAACAACTCCCGGAATTAATCTTAAGATACCTTCTAAAAACACTTGCGCCGCTAAATCGCCACCCATTAAAACATAATCACCAATAGATAAAATAAGATCCGCATATTCATGTTCAACTCTAGTGTCAACTCCTTCATAGCGACCACAGACTAAAAT
>JAUWHS010000131.1 GCA_030605785.1 bacterium | reverse complement strand
AAAATATGAACAAGCTGAAGCAAACTTTAAAAAAGTTACCTCGCTGCCAAACTCAATGCCACAAGCCTATGTTAGAATCAGTGATTGTCTTGAAAAATTAAAAAAATATGATGAATCAAAAGTTTACTTAAATAAATTACTTGCAAGCAACGCCCCTGAAGATTTTAAAAAAGCGATACAAAACAAACTCGCGAATGTAGAAATACAAGCGCAAGTTGCTAAAAACGGTGGCACAATAAATATGAAAGACATTCAAAACATAATGGCAAGAACAACAACGTTCACCGTTAAAAATGCTGCTAATAAACCTGAGACTGCTAAGAAGGTTTAAAACAATGACTGATCTAAAATTAAATTGGTGGCAAAAAATTTTGCCACCAACAATTCTTAGCATAATAACATTTCTTTTTTATTATCCATCACTAACTTACAAATACATGTTTGACGACTTTCCATACATCGTTCAAAACTCACACATAAGAAACTTTTTACCTAAATCAATATTCTTTCTGCACACAAGATGGATATCTCTTCTTCTAAATCAATTAACTTACAAATTCTGGGAATTAAATATCTTTAGTTATAGAATCACTAACTTATTTATTCATATAACTTCTGGAATACTGGTTTTTATAATTGTCAGAACTTTACTAAAAAAATTAAAACAAAATAATTTTTTAAAAAACAACTCAACATTGCTCGCAACAATAACTTGCAGCCTTTATCTTTTGCATCCGGTTCAAACACAAACGGTCGTTTACATTACACAAATGAGGCTTGAAGGTCTTGTAAATTTATTTTCGTTTTTAACAATTTTAACTTTTATCCATGCGGTTAAAACGAACAACTTAATAACAAAAGCAATTTTGTATGTACTTACAACAGGTTTGATTGCATTCTCCGCGGGAACAAAAGAGATTGTAATCGTGCTTCCTGTTTTAATAATGTTGGTTGATTGGTTCTTTTTATCCGAAGGGAAATTTTCCAATTTCAAAAAAAGAATTTTAGTTCACCTGCTTTTAATAACAATAATGTTCGCAACTTTCGCAAAACTAAAATACCATCCAATTAAAAGAACCGTCACCCTCTCAACAACTCAGATGCAAAATAACAGAGGAAACGCGCTAACTTATAAAAAACCAAAAACTCCAATCACACCTAATAAATTTTTTATTTCACAACCTAAAATTATTTTACATTACATAAATATGTATTTTTATCCGTTACACATAAGTTTTGATTACGATTTTTTCTTATCTGAAAGTTTTACAGATAAAGACGTTCTAATTCCGCTGGCAATACTTTTATTGATTCTTTTAGCCACTCTTTTAATGTTTATAAAAAACAAAGCTAACATTTTTACATTTTCTGTTTTATGGTTTTTTGTCGCGGTACTGCCAAGAGCGTCAATAATTCCATCAACTGAATTGGTTTGTGATTACAAAACCCATTTAGCGTCATTTGGTATTTTATTTTTTATCGCTTTTTTGTTTTTACTTTTAATAAAAAAAATAAATGAAATGTTTGTTTTACAAAAACAACACAAAATCTTGCAACACTCAGCTATTGCCATTACAGCTTTAAGCCTTGGTTTTATGAGTTACAATAGAAATTTAGTTTGGAAAAGTGATCTTGCTTATTGGAAAGACACCGTAAAAAGCGCGCCGCGAAAAGCAAGAGGATTTAATAATTATGCTGTGGCCTTAATGAACACAGGACAAGATAAATTAGCAGTCAAAAACTATCTTAAAGCAATAGAATGTGAACCAACTTACGGAGAGCCTCAAGTAAATTTAGCAATTTATTATCAAAGAATTGGTGATAGGAAAAAAGCAAATGAACGCTATCAACTTGCGTTAAAATCAGGAGAAGGTCATCCTGAATTATTTAATAATCTTGGAATGTTTTATTTAGATGATAAAAAATTCGCGCAAGCGGAAACCGCTTTTAAAAAGGCATTGGAACTTTATGCTTTTTATGGAAGAGGAATTTATTCCAGAGCAATGATAAACATGGGTCGACTTAATCATTTGCAAAATAAATTTAAAGAGGCTGTTGAATATTATGAAATTGCTTTCAAGCAAGATAATTTTGCGCATCACTTTTATTATTTACACGGTCTTGCCGCTTTTCAGGCACAACTTTATGATAAAACAATTACAAGTCTGGAAAGAGTAAAAGGAGCTAAACAAAATTATCAAAACACTTTGCACATGCTTGCAAGTTGTTATTACCAAAAACAAGATTATAAAAACGCGGCAATAAATTTTGAATTAAATTATAAACAAAATCCCAAAAATGTTTCACATGCTTACAATCTCGCTCAAGCGTTACTTAATTTAAAAGAATACCAAAAAGCGTTGCCACTGTTTGAACAATGCAAAAATAGCGTTGCGCAATATCCATTTGCACCATTACATTTTGCAAAATGCTTAAAAAATCTTGGACAAATCGATTTGGCAAAGCAAGAATTAATACAAACTGTTCGAACAACAAAGAATAATCAAATAAAACAAATTGGAATTAATGAATTG
>JAUWHS010000118.1 GCA_030605785.1 bacterium | reverse complement strand
AGAGGAAGCATTGTACGCATAAAGTCAAAAATTTTAAAGAGAATATTATGAAAAATAATAAATTATTTATCGCAAACTGGAAAATGAATTTATCTTTTGAAGAAACAATAAATTATATAACCTCTAATTATGACAAATTAGTAAACCTACCAATAAAAACAAAATCTAAAATTATTCTATGTCCATCGTTTACAGAACTTTACACAATAAAACAAATCTTGAAAGACACACCAATTTATATTGGCGCTCAAAATTGTTCAAAACATCTAAAAGGTTCTTTCACCGGAGAAGTATCGGTAATAAATTTAAACGACATTGGTTGTGAATATTGCATTATTGGGCATAGCGAAAGCAGAGAAAATCTTAAAGAGATAAACGCCGACATAAGTGAAAAGCTAGAAAATTTATTTGATTACGAAATCAGTCCCATAATTTGTGTTGGCGAGGAAGAATCTGACTACAACGAAAATAAAACAATTTCCGTTTTAGAAAAACAATTAGAACCGATATTCAACAAAATCAAAGAAACACCAAATATCCCTGAATATTTAGAAATATGTGTAGCCTACGAACCTGTCTGGTCTATAGGAACAGGTAAAACGGCAAAGACATCACACCTGGAAACAATTTTCGCGTGGCTTAATGACATTGCGCAAAAAAAGACAAAACATATTAACTGGAAATTAATTTATGGTGGCAGCATTAACTATGAAAATATAAAAAAGTTGAAAAAAATAGAATTTGTTGATGGTTTTTTAATCGGTGGGGCAAGCTTGAGTTTTCAAGAGTTCGAAAAAATAGTAGACTCTGATATGTTAAATAAATAGTTTAACCCTTGGGTGTCTTTACAAGCAAATATCTTTTAGTAGTATAAACCAATGGACAGGGGTTAACAGAGTATAATAAAAAACAGTTTAAGTTTTGGAGTATATTATGGCCGCGTTTTTAATGGTTTTATTTGTAATTTTAAGTCTGTTTTTAACCTTACTTATCTTAATTCAACAAGGGAAAGGTGATATGGGTCTTGGAAGTTTGGGAGGAAGTAGTCAATTACTATTTGGTGGATCAGGCGGTCAATCATTTTTTGAGAAAATAACATGGATCGTGGGCGCGATCTTTATATTTGGCGCGCTTGGAATCTCAATCATGCGATCAAAAGAACACGGAATGTCCCGATTAAAAGATGTTACAGTACAGAAAACAGCGCCAGCTCAACAAAATCTTCCTAAAAAGGAAAACAATTCACAAAAAGAAAACAAAACAAATATCCCAAAAAAATAATTTCCGTTTTTAATCCATAAAAATTTTAAGGATTAATATGTTTCTAACATTTGTCGATTTTATCGGTAAAAAGAGCATTGATACCTGCAATAGATTCGGCAACTTAGGATTATTTTTTTACAATTCGATGGTCACACTTTTTACAACTCAGCCAAGAATAAAAAAAATCTTCAACCAAATGAATTATATCGGTGTTCAATCATTGTCGATTATTATGCTTATAAGCATAACCGTCGGAGCGGTTCTGGCAATTCAAAGTTATGAGGGTTTACATAAATTTGGAGCTGAACAATTCATAGGTCCAATTGTATTTCTATCTTTAAGTAGAGAGTTGGCTCCGGTATTAACAGCAATTATGGTCATAGGACGCGCCGGTTCAGCAATGACAGCTGAAATTGGCACTATGAAAATTACAGAACAAATTGATGCTCTTCAAACATTGTGTATTAATGTAAAACAATATCTAATTGTTCCTAGGTTAGTTAGTTCAACAATAATACTTCCATTTTTAACTATGTTCTGTACTTTCTTTGGAATATTCAGCGCTTATTATATTTCAGTTTATTCATTAAACTTAAACCCGGAAGTTTTTTGGGATCAAATTATAGAAAATGTTGAACTCTGGGATATAACTCATGGATTAGTTAAAGCAACAGTATTTGGTTTTTTGTTGTCTTTAATTTGTACTTATAAGGGTTTTATAACAAGAGGAGGGGCTAAAGGTGTTGGAATTTCTACAACTCAGGCGGTTGTTTACGCAAATGTAACAATATTTGTTGCGGATTATATTTTAACTTCACTTTTAATGGACTAAACCAACACTCTCCCGATAATCAAAAATGATAGAATTAATAAATTTAAAAAAATCTTTCGGTGATAAAGTTATTACTGACGACCTAAGTCTAAAAATAGATGATGGCGATTTTATTACAATAATAGGTAGATCCGGAGTAGGTAAATCAGTTTTATTAAAACAAATAATAGGATTAATAACCCCGGACTCAGGTCAAGTTATAATTGATGGAATTGACGCAACCAAATTAAAAGGCCTTCAAAAACAAGAAATTTATAAAAAATGTGGTTACGTTTTTCAATTTGCGGCTCTTTTAGATTCATTAAATGTACTACAAAACATAGGAATCACAGAAATTGAAAAAGGAGTTTCTTTAGAAGATGTTGAGCCTAAAGTTTTAGAAAAAATACAAAGCGTCGCTTTAACAGATGATGTTTTAAAAAAATTTCCCGATGAACTCTCAGGTGGAATGAAAAAAAGAGTTGGACTAGCAAGAACCTTAATGTTAAGTCCAAGCATCCTTTTATTTGATGAACCAACAACAGGATTAGATCCAATTACAGCTAGACTTATTCATGAATTAATAAAAGAAACACACGATAAATTAAATGCCACAACTATTGTAATTTCACACGATATAGAAATTTTTAAATACGCTGAAAATGTTGGAATGTTACATGATGGCAAAATTGCTTACAAAGGTCCCACAAAATCAATTTGGGAGTGTGACAATCCTTTTATTTATCAATTTATAAGAGGATTACCGGAAGGTCCAATACAATAATTTAAAAACCTAGGTAATTTACAAAATGAATGAAAAACCACTTCTTTTAGTTATTGACGATGAAATAGAAATTTTAAAAACGTTAAAAGATAGTCTAGAGGATGAAAACTTTAGAGTTCAAACATTGCCTGATGGACACAAAGCATTAGATTTAATTGGAAAACTAATTCCTGATTTAATAATGCTTGATATTTTTATGCCTAACTGTAACGGACTGGAACTTTTAGAAAAAATAAAAAAAGAATATCCACAACAAAGAATTATGATCATCTCCGGATTTGGAAATATTCCAGTCGCAATTGAAGCAATAAAAAAAGGCGCTTTAGATTTTATCGAAAAGCCATTAAATCTAGATGAAATTTTAAACAAAATAAACTATCTAAAAAAAGAATACAAAACAAATACAATCAATAAAAATGTAAACAAAACAACAAATAAAGAAACCCAAAAAAAACTAGGGGTAATTGGTCAGAGTTTTTTATTTTGCGAGCTTATGCGCCAAATAGATAAAATCGCGAACTTAAACTTTCCGGTAATAATTTATGGTCAACACGGAACAGGAAAAAGTTTAATCGCAAAATATATACATGAAACAAGTAGTTTTTCACATAAACCATTTAAAATAATAAATTGTTCTTTTCACAGTCAAAACTTATCTGAAGAATTTAAGCAAGTTTCCAAACTTAATTCAGGAACAATTTATTTTAAAAATATAAACGACCTGGAAATAGAAAATCAAAAAAAGTTAATTGAACTTATAGAACAAAATAAAAAAATAAGAATTATAGCCTCCACCATAGAACCCCTATTTCAATTATGTTGTGAAAATAAATTCAACAAAACGCTCTATTACAAATTAAATGTAACTCCAATAGAAATTCCCCCATTGAATAAAAGACGTTATGACATTCCATTATTGATTGATCATTTTTTAAAATTAAGCAATAAAGAACAAAATAAAAAAATAGTTTTTAATAATAGAAGTATTAGATTTTTAAGAAACTACAATTGGGTTGGAAATACTTTAGAACTCAAAAATATCATTCATCAAATTGTTACAACAACAAAAAATGAACATGAAATCATTTCAATAGAAAATTTAAACCTTGTATTAAAAGAAAAAGAAATTCAACTCATAGAAGAACAATCGTATTTAAGATTTAATTCTTTTCTGGAAGCAATAAATGTTTTTGAAAAAAAATTTTTATTGTATCATTTACAAAAACATCACTATGACTTAAACCAGGTTTGTGATCACTTAAATTTAACAACACCACAATTAAAAGATAAAATGTTAAAATTAAATATCTAAAAAATTAATACCGGAGCAATTAAAATGGAAAACGCTACAAAACAGGCATCAGCCGAACAAATTAAAGAAGCAAGTTCAAAATGGACAACATTAAAAAACGAAATAAAAAAAGCTATTGTAGGACAAGAACATATAATCGATAGAATTTTTATCGGTCTTTTATGTAATGGACATATTCTTTTAGAAGGTGTCCCCGGCTTAGCCAAAACAACTTTAGTAAAAATAACATCTCAGGCAATTGGTCTTGATTTTAAAAGAATTCAATTCACTCCCGATTTACTTCCTGCAGATTTAATAGGAACATTAATATACAATCCCAAAATTCAGGAATTTCAAACAAAAAAAGGACCTATTTTTACCAATTTAATTTTAGCTGATGAAATAAACAGAGCTCCGGCTAAAGTACAATCCGCTTTACTTGAAGCAATGCAAGAAAACCAAGTGACAATTGGTGATACCTCTCATATATTAGATAAACCATTTTTAGTTTTGGCGACACAAAATCCAATAGAACAAGAAGGAACATATCATCTTCCGGAAGCCCAAGTTGACAGGTTCCTGTTTAAACTTTTAATAAGTTATCCAAATTTTGAAGAAGAAAAAGAAATAATTAATACAGTTTTTAATCCTAAAAAAATAATCTCTGTTCTTGAAAAAGATTCTATATCATCGGCGCAAAAGCTGGTTAATAAAATTTATTTAGATGAAAAAGTAATTGAATACCTCATAAACATAGTTTTCGCGACAAGAAATCCTGAAAAATACAATCTTGATGATATTAAAAACTTCATAGAATACGGAGCTTCTCCCAGAGCAACCCTGGCATTAACACACGCGGCTAAAGCGCATGCCTTTTTAAAAAAGAGACATTTTGTTATTCCTGACGATATAAAAGCAATCGCTCCGGACGTTTTAAGACATAGAATACTTTTAACTTATGAAGCTGAAGCCGAAAATATAAAAACTGATCAAATTATTCAAAAAATATTAAGAGAAATACCGGCGCCTTGATGCTTTGTATTATTGATTTACTTGACATGAAGATTGATAGCAAAGTATCTTCGTACATTGTAAACAATTGGTTAATTAGCCAAAATAATGAAAAATTAATTAAATAAAGTTGTATTATTATGAGACAGCAAGTTTGGATTCTTAATAGCTCATTATCGCTAATTTTTTTAACAATATTAATAATAAGCAGCTTGCTACAACAAGCGCCACCAAGATTAAAAATAAAAGCAACAATAAAAATAGACGATATTCAAAAAAAAAAGCCCATCCCTTTTATTAATATTGATAAAATCTTAAAAAATGATTTGTTTGATACTTTTATAGAAAGCCTACCCTCCCAACCAATAAAAAAATCTTTAATAACACCTATCCCACCGGTTCCTATGGCAACAATAACTCCTCCGCCTGTTCCCAAAAAACAAGAATTTGTAAATCCTTTGCCAATAAAATTAAAAGGAATCGCGCAATCTAGCGATGAATTAAAAAGTATAGCGATGATTGAAGATGAAACTCAAAAAGAAGGGCTTTATCATCTCGGAGAAAAAATAAAAGATGCCCAACTTATAAAACTTTCAAGAAATAAAATCGTATTACTTCGAGCTAACGGTCAACAGGAAATATTATCCTTAAGACCGGATGTTGATTTTTTAGGTCAAATACCACCATCACCTCAGGAAAAATGGAAATACGCTATTAAGAAAATAAATGATTTCAATTTTGAAATAGATCCAAAAGAATTAAAAAAAGATATTCCATCTCTCGGCGAACTGGTAGAAGAATTATCTTTAGGAACAGCCTTTGAAAACAATAATCCATTAGGAATGAAAATAGGTAAAGTTGATCCAAATGAAATAGGTTTTGTAATTGGTCTTAGACAAAATGATATAATTACATCAATAAACAATATCAGCGCCATCAATGTAAAAGATAGAATAAAAATCTATGATAAACTTTCCAATGCTAAAAAAGGAGATAATATACAGGTAGCTTTAAAACGAAACAGCATGGACTCTATAATAAACTATAAATTTAAAAAATTGGAAAAGCCTAAAAAACTAACTTTTGTTTCTCCCGCCGACCAAGGATTACCAGGAAGTAAGGAACAAAAACACGCGCAAAGTGTTAAAGATTTCAGAAGAAACCATAATGTAAACGCAAGAAGAAATCAAACTGTCGCGGATATTAGAAAAAGATTGCTAGACAAATTACGAATGCGTTCACCCAACATGAGATTTAGATAGGGGACGGTTATTATGAAATTAAAATTTAATTTTATTTTATTAATTCTTATTTTTTGCATATTACAAAAAGCAATCCCAATGCCAATGGGACCGATGCAAACAATCCCTGTTATGCAACAGGAACAAAATTTTAACGAACCACCTCCACCGCCGGAACCTATTGCTCAACCAATGGCGCCGATTCCAATTCCACAACAAATAATGCCTCCTCCTGAATCAATGCCCCTGCCCTTACCGGTTACACAATATCCAGCAACAATTCAACCTCAACCTGTAATGCCATTTCCTCAACCAGTACCTCCACCCACACAAATTATACCACCTCCACCAAAACCAATGCCCGCGCAACCCCAATCTATACAACCTATTCAACAAATAGATTCTCCATATATTCCGGTAGGAATACCTCCACAACAGGATTTAATTATCGAACAAGAAAAATCAATTGAATCTCAAATAGAAACAACTGATGGTGAAGAAAGTGAAGATAAAGAAAATATCGAACTAAATTTTGAAAACGCGGAATTACAAAATTTTGTTCATTACATGGAAAAACTTAAAAAAATAAATTTAATTCCCGATCCAGCTATGGCAGGAATTAAAATTTCTTTAGTAGTAAGAGAACCTTTAACGGTTGAAGGCGCTTGGAATATATTTTTAACAATTTTAGAGATGTCCGGATTCAGTATAATTAAAGAACCAAATGTTTATAAAATTGTTCCTAAAGATAAAAAATTAACCGAACCATTACCAACTTTTATAAACGTTCCGGAAGATACATTACCAAATAACGATACAAATATTCGTTATCTTAAATTTTTACAAAACATTGGCGTAAATGAAATAAGAGATCTTCTTGCGGGAATGTTAAGCTCTCCAAACTCCGTTGTCGCGCAACCGGAAGTAAACGGTTTAATCATCACAGATAAATCACTTAATATAAAATCAGCAATGAAGGTTATAAACGAATTAGATCAAACAGGACTACAAGAATCCGTTTCAATATTGCATCTTAAAAGAGCTAACGCCAGTGATGTAAAAACATTGTTTGATAACTTAATTAAAAAACCTGAAGGAAGTCCTCTTGCGCGTCTTTTAGGAAAACAATCCGAAGGAACAATCGAATACTTTTCTCCAACAACAAGAATTATTACCGAAGACAGAACTAATTCTTTAATCTTACTTGGAAACCAAAAATCAATTAAAAAAATAGAAGATTTTATAATAAATAATATAGACACGGAACTTAAAGGCGCTGAATCTCCATTACACGTTTACGAATTACAATACACAGACGCGGCGCAAGTAAAAGAAATTTTACAAGAAATAACAGCGCCCCCGGAATCTGTAGCAGGTCAACAAGCCTCAAGATATGGAGCGGTTAGAGGAGGTGTTAAATATTTCAGACCAATGAGTTTTCAAGTTGATAAAGATGGAAATAGATTAATAGTATCAAGCGTTGATAAACAAGACTGGCAAACACTTAAACGCGCTATAAAAGATTTAGATAAACCTCAACCTCAAGTTGCTGTAGAAACAATGTTTGTTGACATTGATATAGACGACAACAAAGAACTTGGTGGTGGATTTCACAATAAAAAAACAGGGATGCTTGGAAAAGGTGTCGATTTTAGAGGCGTAACTTTTGGCCCGGCGGGAGTAAGCGCAAGTAATGACGACCTTTTAAGTAACCTAATTAATGCCGCGAATAAAACTGTCGGCGCTACAATTTTATCATTCGGAACAATAGATCACATTTGGGCTTTCCTTGAGGCAATTAAAACACAAAAAAATACAAGTATTATAACTCAACCGTTTATAACAATCGCTAACAATACACAAGCATCTATAGAATCCGGAAATAGAAGAAGAAATATTAGCGAAGAATCAGGAACAACGAAAGGTTACACAACAATAACAGCAAATACAAAAGTAACATTAAAACCTCAAATAAATCTTGATGGAATAATAAAATTTGATGTTGACATTGATATTTCAGAATTTGCGGATAGTTCCGGTGGAGACACAAAAACAAAGCATGTGAGTACAAACGCAACTGTCGCAAACGGACAAGTTTTAGTTCTTGGAGGATTTGTAAAAACACAAGTTGTCGAACAAAGACAAAAAACACCAATTCTTGGTGATATTCCAATCCTTGGATGGTTCGCGAAATATAAAAAAAGACAAACAATAAAACAATATACATTCATTTTTATCGCGCCAACACTTATAAAACCCAAATCAAATCCCGGTGTAGATCTGTATACAAAAATGAAACTACACTCAGCAACTCGAGATATTGATGAAGCAGTCATAACCGGAAAAACAAGCGATCCTATTCATAATCACTTCTTTAATCCTTTGGGTGAAGATTACTCACACAAAGTTGTTGATTTTGCGAATGCCAGATATCAACCAACAACGGTTGATATCAAAAATGATCCTTATTACCGAGCTCAAACATTTAGGCAGGCAGAAAAAATAGAAAAAGAAGTTACAATAAAAGAAGAACAATCTCTAGAACAAACAAAATTACTTGAAAATGACATAGAATCACAAAAAGCAAAACTAAAAGAATTAATTTCAACAAGCAAATTACCAAGCAAAGAAAAATTAGTTGCTCTCAATGCAAAAGTAACAAAGAAAGAAAATATACAAACAAAAATACCGGTAAAAGATAAGCAATTAGATATCGGCCAAGTAAATATAGACGAAGAAACAAAAGATAAATTAAAAAAACTTTTATCAGTAAATAAAATTAATAAAGATGTGATAGAAAATAATTTAAACAAAATGCTAGCTCAAAAAGAAATTGCGGAAAAACAAGACCTAAAAGCTAGAAGATATAGAAGAAAAAGGAAATAGAGGCCTGATATGCTTACAGATATTTTTCTTCCGGAAAAAATAGGCGCCAAAAGAATTTTATCAAAAAAAATAATTTCTTTTTCAATTGAAGATAATATTGTTAAAGCAGCTTTAGTTTACGCGAAAAGATCAAAAATAATTATTGAAAATTTGTTTGAAAAAACAATTGAATCTTCAAATAAAAATGAATACTCACAAAATGCTTCCAAGACAATAAAAAGTATTCTTGATCAAGTTAAAAAATATGATCAAGTTAAAATATCTATTCCTTCTTCGATGACAACATTTAAAGAACTTACAATGCCTTTCACAAATAAAGACAAAATTAGAATGATATTGGACTATGAAATAGAACCAATGCTTCCATTTCCAATAGAAGACGCAATATCAGATTTCATTATTACAAAACAAATTAAACATAAAAAAACAACTTCCGCTCAAATTTTAGCATGCATAATTAGAAAACAAGATTTGCAAAATATCTTAGATATATATTATGCCGCCGGAATAAAACCAAGTAGTATTTCAGTTGATTTATTTTCAATCTACAGCATTTACCAACAAATACCTGAGTACAACAAACTTACAAGTTCAACTGTGTTTTTGGATTTGGGACAAACCTCAACTCAAATCGCGTTTCTAGATAATGGACAACTAAGAATTACAAGATTTATACCAAATGGAATAGAAAAAATAGTAAGAAATATCAGCAGTGAGCTTAATCAAACAATTGAAAATGTTAAAAATGCGCTTTTCACACAAGAACTAAGAACATTCCAACAAAATGATTTTGATAAATCCGTCCAAAAACAATTAATGGAACTTTTCAATGAAATTCAATTCACATTAAATTCTTTTTCATCCAAATTAAATTTGCAAACGGGTATAAATAAAATATTTTTAATGGGTCAAACAAGTCAAATAAAAGGCTTAGCCCGTTTTGCAAGTAACTTGTTACAAATTCCATGCGAAAATTTTAAAACTGATAAAATATTTACCAATAATCTTTTTAAAAATAAAGTAAAAAAGATAATAACTAACTGGACAAATTACATTGTACCTTTAGGCACGGCGGCTCCATCAAGTCAACAAATAGATTTTGATCTACAAAGAAAGGAATTCGCTATACCCGATATGATCTTATTAAAAAAACAAATTGGCGCCGCGATAATTATTGGCATCTTTATTTTCGCGACTATAGCATTTGATGGATACAGGCAAATAAATAAATTACTGCTGACTTCAAAAAAATTGGAAACCGCGCAAATAACAAGATTAAAATCGATTTTACCAAAAAACTCACCTACATTAAAAAAAACAAATTTTAGAACGGTCTTAAAAGAAACTGAAAAATTTGTAAATGAAAAAACTGAAATGTGGGCGCCTCTGGCTAGGCAAAAAGTAAAACCACTTGAAATTTTACAAGAATTAACTCGCATAATTGATAAAAGGCGTTTTGAAGTCACAATAGAACAAATATCAATTGAAGATATTGAAAATGATTCAGTAAAAGTCGAAGTTGATGGATTCTTTAAATCAAAAACAGGTACTAAACATTTTGAAGCTTTTAGAGAACTTGAGAAAAGATTTGATGAATCAGGAACATTAAAATTGATTGAAGAAATAGACGCAAGACCAAGTGAGGATGAAGGCATAAAATTTAACGTAAAATTAAAAATTAAAGAAGTTTAAACACAGGACATTAATGAATATTATTGATAATATCGCCAATCATATTCAAAGATTAAATAAAAAAGAATTTGATAAATTATTGCTAATAATTTTATTGGCAACCGGCATAACCTCTCTTGGCGCAATTTATTATATATATAATACAAGTTCATCATTAGTTGAGAAAGTTAAAGGAATTACAAAACTAGCAAACAAAACAACATTAATATTAAACGAAAATAAAAAAATGGATTACGAACAAAATCGACTGACCCGAATACTTGAATTAAATAAAAACTTTAGTATTAAAACTTTTTTTGAACAATTCAGCCAACAGCAAATGATGATTCCGGATCCAAACTGGGATACAAGAACGATTCCGGTGGAAGGAAATGATAAATTTGATGAAATAATTTTAACAGCAAGTTTTAAAAATCAAACAACATTAAATTTAACAAGAATGCTTGAAAATCTTGATAAAAATGAAATGGTTTATATTAAAGAATTAATAATTAATCATGAACCAAATAAAAAAATAAGTTTTAAAATAACAATAGCAACAAAAAGATTAAAAACTTTTTAGGGATTAAATGGGGAAAAAAATGAAGAAAAATTTTAGCGCAAGCAAAACTTGCTTAATTGTAAGTTCAATGCTTTTTATTTTCTTCACACAAATAAAATCAAACACACAAACCTTAACAACACAAAATCAAGTTGAAGCTAACACTACAAATGAAATTACAACTATCACTCCAAATCAAATTCCAAACAAACCAAACATTACCCTAAGCTCTCCGGGAAAAAAACAAAATGAAAACAACCAAAAACAAGAAGATAAAATACGTTTAAATTTTGAAAACGCAACTTTATCCAGCGTTGTTAGTTACATAACAAATCAATTAAACCGAAACTATATTCCGAATAAAAACCTTGACGGAATTCCTGTTTCTCTTTCAACTCAAAAAGCGCTTACAACAGATCAAGCTTGGGATGTTTTACTAACATTATTAGACATAAAAGGTTTCGCGATAAATGAAATTCCATTAAATGAAAATGAAAAAATATGGAAAATTGTCTCAGTACAAGAAATTCAAACTGAACCATTAACCTCTTATTCTTCCGGTGACGGTGTAGAGCCTGAAGATTTACCTGATAATGATACTGTAATTAGATATATATACTTTTTGAAAAATTTAAATTCAGAAACTGCCGCGACTATTTTAGATTCCATGATGGATCCAAATAGCATTAAAATAAATAAAGATCTTGAAGTCTGCATAATCACAGAAAAAAGTTACAATATAAAAACAGCAATGAAAATCGTAAAAAAACTGGATGAAGGGGGATCAAAACAAACAATAAAACTACTCCCTCTTAAAAATGTTGACCCGGAAACTATTACAAAAATATTTGATGAAATTATCGGTCAACAAGAAACAAGAGGCAATATTAGATTCGCGGCAGCAGAACAAAAAAAACAAAATGCCTATTTTTCTCCAAACGCGAAAATATTTCCCTTGGCAAGAAAAAATGTACTTATTTTAATGGGCACGGAAGAAAACTTAGACAAAATTATAAGTTTCATTCAAAAATATTTAGATATTCCAATAGGTTCGGCTGAATCCAGAATTCACATAAAAGAAATTCAATACGCGAACGCGGAAAAACTAAAACCTATTTTAGAAAACATTTTAAAACCTCCAAGAGGACAAGCCGCGGGAAAAATATTAGTTGGTGAATATAAATTTTTTGAAGATGTAATTATCGCGGCAGAAAGTTCTCAAGGATCATCAACTGAAGATATTAGAGGAAAAGGAAACAGATTAATCATTGCTTGTAATCAAGATGATTGGTCACGAATCGATAAATTCATAAATAAACTGGACAAACCCCAACCTCAAATAGCTATGGAAATAATGATTGTAGATGTCGCAATAAACAAAGATAGATCATTAGGAGCTGAATTAAGAAGCAAGCTTCAAACCGACCGAAGTTTAGGTTTTGAATTAGGAAAAGGCGCTTGGGGACAAACATTTAACCTAACAAAAGAAGAAAATTTAAATACCGGATATCTTGGGAAAAAAAGTGGTGATGTCTTTGTAAATCAAGAAGGTTTTCCAAGTTTCTTAACTGTAAAAAATGGGCCGGCAGATCAAAAAAATGATATTTGGGGAATTATAAAAACTAAATTTAATATAGATAATTCAAACATAATCTCTCAACCGTTTTTAATTGTTAATAATTATCAGGAATGTAATCTACAAAATACTTATAAAAAAAGGGTTGATGGAAGAATACTTCAAACACCAACTTATAGCGGAAACACCACTGTTGAAACAGTTGATTTTAATGCTGAAACAAATATTAAAATAACACCCTATATAAATTTAAATGGAACAGTAGATCTTAAAATAGATATCCAGGTTCAAGACTTTGTCGGAGCGGTAGGTGATCAACCATCTACTGTAGACAGGCATCTAATAACGCGATCCACAATGTCAATGGGAGAAGTTTTAGTTTTAGGTGGATTAACAAAAAATGAACTTGATGAAACAGAATATAAAACTCCAATCCTTGGTGATTTACCAATAGTTGGCAATCTTTTCAAAAATAAATCAAGAACTAGAGATGAAAAAAACTTATATATCTTTATACGACCAAGTATCATAAAACCACAAGTTGATGGTGGTCCGGATGAATACACTCAATTAAAATTAGATTACGCTAAATATCAAATATTAAATGTTGATAGTTACTACAAAGAAAAAGATCCAATACAACGTTGGTTC
>JAUWHS010000005.1 GCA_030605785.1 bacterium | reverse complement strand
TCGTGTTATTTGCTATGCTCAATTCTTGACGAAAAATGAATTTAAAGTAATATCAAATTTGCTTTCTGTGTGTATTTTTAAATTATTAATTGGTGTGATAATGAATCAGCTCAATGGAATTTTTCGATTTAGTAAATTATTATTTTTTTTAAGTTTTTTACTAACTCCCTTTTTTGTTTTTTCTTCCCATAACACAAGTAGATATTTTCCCTTTTTGGAAAAGCCGGAAGATTATGTTTCCAGAGGTAAAAAAACAAACATTACCCCGTCCCTGTTTTTGACTACAGCTTCAACAGCCTATAGAAAAGGTGGTGGAAATACAGGTATTCCTGAGTTGTGGGGTGATTATGATCTTAAAGATATTATTTTCGCGTTAAAGCAGGTTGATGATCCTTATATTGATCCGACATTTTTAGAAAAAGGAACGAGGGACTGGGTTGGAAAATCAATTAAATTTAATGTTGGGGGAAAGGTTACATCTAGAGGTCTTAGTGTTGGTTATAAACAAAATCTACATTTTTGCGGTTTGTCTTTAGGCGCGTTTGTTCCTTTTGCTCATGTTAAAACTACCAGTCGTTTTACTTTTATAAATAATGATTCAGAAGATATAAGTATAAATAATTTAAAAACAGGAGAGCAACACCAGGTAGACCGTATAAGATCGCGTGTTCATAACGATCTTGGAATTTTAGGTTCGGATTGGTCTAAAACAGGTTTTGGGGATCTGGATTTATTTCTTAATTGGGGTAAAAATTGGGATCACACATTACTTATTAGAAATATAGACTTGAATTTAAGAGTTGGCGCTCTGTGTCCAACCGGGATGAAAATGGATATAGATTGTTCAACTTCTGTTCCTTTTACAAATAATGGACATTGGGGCGCTTATTTTGATGCCGTGTTGGATTTAGAACTAAAACAAGATTTAAGATTTGGTGTTATGCTTGGTTTTATGGATTTATTCAAAAAAACAATGTACAGAAGAATTTCAGTTTATAAAGAACCTGTAATTTTTAGTCCCTTAAAAGCTGATGTAAGTGTTAACCCCGGTATGACATTTAAGGTTTCTCCTTATCTGGAATTTCAAAATCTTAGGGATGGTTTAAATTTACAAGGTCGTTTTACTTATTTAAGGCATAGCGCGGATTCATGGAAAGATATGAGATCTGAAAAAACTGTAAAAAGTTATTTGGATCAAACTGTCGATTCCTTAAGAGATCTGCAAGATTATCCAAATTACGCGACATCTGAAGATATTGAAAAAAATAAAGAACATAAAGAGTATATTTCCAGGTGGAGTTCTTATTACTTAACTTTTGAATTAACTTATGATTCTAAGGAAGCGTTTAATAATTGGTGGTTACAACCGACTTTCTATTTTATTTATGATTATCCCGCAAGTGGTGGCGGAATTGCGAAGACCCATCAATTAACCCTTGGTGTAGGATTACATTTTTGATTTTTTTAAAAAAAAGGAAGTTAGATGAAGTTTTGGCCTGCTTCGAAAATTTTTGGTTTTTTTTCAAATGATTTAGCTATTGATTTAGGTACAGCTAATACAGTTATTTATGTTCGTGATCAAGGAATCGTTTTAGATCAACCGTCGGTTGTCGCTGTAAAAAGTTCTACAAGTGAAGTTTTGGCCGCGGGAAATAACGCGAAATCTATGTTGGGAAAAACCCCTGAAAGTATAATTGCTTGCCGTCCTATGCGTGATGGTGTAATTGCTAATTATGAATTAACGGAGAGTATGCTTCGTTATTTTATAAGAGAAGTACATAATAATAGAAAAGCTTTGGTTCGTCCTAGAATGATAATTGGTGTACCATCCGGTATCACGCAAGTAGAAAAACGAGCGGTTGAAGACTCAGCCAAACAGGCTGGAGCAAGAGAAGTTTATACAATTATAGAACCAATGGCTGCCGCAATTGGCGCCGGATTACCTGTTGAAGAACCTGCTGCGAATATGGTTGTTGATATTGGTGGTGGAACAACAGAGGTTGCTATTATTTCTTTAAAAGATGTTGTTTATTGTAAATCCGCCCGCGTTGGTGGCGATGAGATGGATAAGGCAATTGTTCAGTATGTAAAACGTAAATATAATTTATTGGTTGGTGAGAGAACCGCTGAGGATGTAAAGATTAGAATTGGTACGGCTATTCTTAGTGATGAGTCAAATAAGGTTGAAATTAAAGGTCGAGATTTAGTAACCGGTGTTCCCAAAACTGTTATTCTTTCTGATGCGGAAGTTTTTGAATCTTTAGCTGAGCCAATTTCTGTAATAATTGACGCTGTTCGTTCAGCTCTTGAAAATGCTCCACCTGAATTATCTTCTGATTTAGTTGATCGAGGTATAATGATGTGCGGTGGAGGGGCTTTGCTTAGAAATCTTGATATGTTAATTTCTAAAGAAACAGGTCTTCCTGTAAGGGTCGCGGAGAATCCATTACTCTCTGTAGTTTTGGGCGCCGGTAAGGTTCTGGATGAATTAGATTTTTTCAGAGAAGCTTTATTGAGATAATATAATTAAATTGTTAATTAAAAAAAACCTCGGATTTAATCCGAGGTTTTTACACTAAAGAGTATAAAAAATATGATTAAAAAATTATTAAAAATTTATTTCAGTTTTTTTATTTTGTTTTTTTTGTTTAGCGACAATTTATTTAGCGCAGAATTAAAGTCTAAAAAGATTGATATAAAAAAAGAAATCATACAAAACAAAACGACCGAAATTAAGTATGCGATTTTTGACGTTAATGGATGTTTTTGGAAGCCACACACCAAAGATATTTTTAATAAATATATAGAAAATTATAAAGTATCTTTTTGGGATAAGATAAAAATGGGCGGATATTTTATAGCGCATAAATTAGGGACTATTAACGTAAAAGCCGCATACGAAGGCTTTTTATCCTATTGCAAAGGGAAAACGAAAAGAGAAAACGAAGAATCAGCCAATATTATCTGGAATGATATTTGTAAAAATCATATATATAAAAAATCTTTAGAGCTTTTTAATGAACATAAAAAGAATGGAGTAAAAACAATTATAGCTTCTACATCACCATCAGATATTTATTCTAGCTTGTTAGATTATTATAATTTTGATTATGTTTGCGCGACGGTATTAGAAAAAAAAGATGGTATTTTTACCGGTAAACTGGTTGGTAAACCATGCGCGGGAAAAGATAAAAGAGATATGGTTAAGTATTTAGTAGAAGAGAAATTAAAAGGTTCATTAAAAGAAACTGTTTTTTATGCCAGAAGTCAACTTGATATTCCTCTTTTAAAGCGTGTTGCAAAACCTGTAGCTTTTAATCCTGATCCAAAGCTAAAAGCTTACGCGAAAATTAAAGGTTGGGAAATTATAGAAACTGATGAATGTATTTCCGCAGGTTCAATTTAATATTTTTTAATCTCTTCAAAATCATCAAAGTATAAAGTTTTTCCATTTACAGAATAATAATTCTCGTGACCTTTTCCTAATATTGCTACAATTGAATTTTTGTTAGATAATTCAGCAGCTTTTTTTATTGCTT
Source organism: bacterium (assembly GCA_030605785.1). GTDB lineage: Bacteria > Babelota > Babeliae > Babelales > JAUWHS01 > JAUWHS01. Next base: position 61 of record JAUWHS010000005.1, on the reverse strand, counting down.
CACTTCTGTCAGAAATACAAAAAACACTTTCTTGTGATGAATCAATTCCTTTTAAAATATC
>JAUWHS010000057.1 GCA_030605785.1 bacterium | reverse complement strand
GCAAATTGCGCTTTATATGTTGGTGCCGATATTAAGTTCGCGGACATTGATCCAAAAACAGCAAACATTGATCCAAAAAAAATAATTCAACAAATTAATAAAAATACCTCCCGCTTCGTACCGCAAAATAGCGGCACTTCGCCGGACAGGCAGGATGACCGGTGGAGGGTGAAAGCAATAATTCCGGTACATTTTGCAGGTCAATCTTGCGATATGGAAAAAATTTATGAGATTGCAAAAGAACATAATCTGTTTGTAATTGAAGACGCCGCGCACGCGATTGGTTCTGAATACAAAGGTGAAAAAGTTGGAAGTTGTAAATATTCCGATTTAACAATATTTTCTTTTCATCCCGTTAAAACAATTACAACCGGCGAGGGTGGAATGATCACAACAAATAATAAGCAATTGTATGAAAAATTATTAATGCTGCGAACTTATGGCGCCACAAAAGATCCTGATAAAATGACAAAAAATGATGGGTCTTGGTATTACGAAATGCAACATTTAGGTTACAATTACCGTCTTTCAGACATTCATGCCGCCTTGGGCATTTCTCAGTTAAAAAAACTTAATAAATTTGTAAAACGAAGACGAGAAATTGTTGAATTTTATAAAAAAGAATTATCCGGTGATTCACGTTTTTCTTTTTTAGAAGAGATGGATTTTTCAAATGCCTCTTTTCACTTGTGTCCCCTTTTAATTAATTTTGATGTTGTTAAACAAACTAAAAAAGAAATTTTTGAAAAATTAAAAAAAGAGGGACTAAATTTACAAGTCCATTACATTCCTGTTCACCTTCAACCGTATTACCAAAAACTTGGATTTAAAAAGGGTGATTATCCAAAAACAGAGAGATATTATGAACAAACAATTTCATTACCTTTGTATCCAAGTTTGAATAATCGGGATTTAAGAAGAATTGTTGGAATAATTAAGAAAGAATGTTGCTTCTAGACAATCGTTTCAATATAATGTATTTGTTTGAATATCGAAATCTCCGGGTGCAAATATCGAGATCGCCGGGTTCAAATGTCGAGATTTCCGGCCTTGAATATCGAATTCACCGGGTTGTTTGGCCTTTTAATTAGAAAGTTAAGATTATGTATATTGAGCGTATTTTGGGGAAAGATATAAAAAAAGGAGCTCGTTACTTTCCGGTTATTGCAATACTTGGTCCTCGTCAATCCGGAAAAACAACTCTTGCTAAAAAGATTTTCCCAAATCATGTTTATGTATCCCTTGAAGATCCGGATATTCGTAGGGCTGCCCTAGAGGATCCACGAACATTCCTAGAATTTTATAAAAACAAACATGGTGTTATTTTGGATGAATTTCAACATGTTCCGGAACTTCCATCGTACATTCAAACTATTGTTGATTCTGAAAAAAAGGATGGATATTTTATTCTTACAGGGTCTCAAAATTTTTTAATGAATCAAGCGATTTCTCAATCTCTGGCCGGAAGAATTTCAATTCATACTCTTTTACCTTTATCCATTGATGAGCTTGAAAATCATGGATTACTCTCAGATGATGTTGAAACTGTACAGTACAAAGGTTTTTACCCGGCGACATATAACAAAAAAATTCCACATCAGCGTTTGTACAGTCAATACGTGCGAACATACATTGAACGTGATGTACGCCAGTTAACACAGGTTGGCGATTTAAATACCTTCAAAACTTTTTTGGGGCTTTGCGCTGAACGAGTTGGGCAGATTGTAAATTTTACTGAATTAGGAAAAGCGTGCAGAATTAGTGATCAAACAGTAAAAAGGTGGCTTTCAATCCTTGAAGCAAGTTATATCATCTATCTTTTGTCGCCATATGAAAAAACACTTGGTAAGTGTTTAGTTAAAAATCCCAAACTATATTTTTATGATTCAGGACTTATTTGTTATTTATTAAAACTAAAAGAAAATGAAATTTTTATGTCCTCAAAAAGGGGAAACATTTTTGAATCTTTTATTATCTCCGAAATAATAAAAGATTTTTATAATAAAGGGGAAGATCCAAGTGTTTATTTTTGGCAAGACAAATATAAACATGAGATTGACTGCATAATCAAGCATGGAACACGCGTTATAGCTGTTGAGATAAAGGCCGGAAGAACTCCAAACACAAGCTTTTTTTCTTCTCTGGCGTATTGGCGGAAGCTTAATGAAAAAAATAAATCTGAATGTTATGTTGTTTATGCGGGAAATAAGGATAAAATTAGTGGATATAAAGAATTGATTAGTTGGCAATCGCTTAAAAGTATTATGAAATTTTTAAAATAATTGTTTGAATCTTTTCTGTTCATCTTCAACCGTATTACCAACAACTTGGATTTAAAAAGGGTGATTATCCAAACGCTGAAAAATATTACG
>JAUWHS010000113.1 GCA_030605785.1 bacterium | reverse complement strand
AACCAACAAAACTAAAATTACAAAAAGACGCGAGATCCGGAATTTTTTATTTTGAAAAGGAAGTTACACAAAAAGGAAAGGAAGGCGAAGCTGTAACTTTAACAATTGATAGCAAATTACAATTTCTGGTTTATGAAGAATTAAAAAATACCGTAAAAAAATTTCAAGCCTTATCCGGTTCTGTTTTAGTTATGGAACCTGAAACAGGACAAATTCTTGTAATGTGTAACTATCCTTCTTTTAATCCCAATAAAAAACATATTGAAAATTTAGATTTGACTAAAAACAAAATTATAACTGAAAGTTATGAGCTCGGTTCCGTAATTAAAATATTTTCAGCTCTCGCGGCATTACAAGAAGGTGTCGTTACACCTGATGAAGAAATTGATTGCGAAGGAAAATTTACTTATATTGACGGGTTTAGAGTTGAAGATTGGAAAGAGATGCGCAATCTGACAAAAAACAAAAGTAATATTGCGCCATTTCACGAAATTATAAGATATTCCGGAAACATCGGTATCGCAAAAGTCTTAAAAAGAATTGATAAAAAATTTTACACACATCTTGAAAGCTTAAGTTTTGGAAATAAAACAAACATAAGATTCCCCGGTGAACGCTCAGGATTTGTAAATCCACCTTCAAACTGGTCCCGCTCCTCAATTATCGCAATGTCTTTTGGTTACGAAATTATGGCAACCCTACTACAACTAGGTAGAGCGTTGTGTGTAATATCAAATAACGGATACCAGATACAACCCAAATTAGTTTTAGATCCTCTGCGAACTAAAAACACAATAAAAAAGAAAGTTTTTAATAACCAAACAATAAAAGAAATTAAAGACATCCTTGAAGTTATTGGGAATAAATATACAAATTTCCCTGGCTATAAAGTCATGGGAAAAACGGGAACAGCCAGAAGCGTAAAAGATGGAAAATATTCTAAAAAGCATCATGTGTATTCTTTTGGAGGAATGATTGAAAAAGATAGTTATAAAAGAGTAATTGCGGTATTTATTAATGAACCAAAAAACCCAAATCTATGGGCTTCACAAGTTACAGCTCCACTTTTTGAAAGAGTGGTAGAAAAAACAATTATTCATGACTTGAAACACAGCAAAACTAAAAGGAATCAAAAATGAATGTGAAATTAAAATTATTTCTAATCTTTTTATTATTAATTTTATCCAAAAATTCTTATTCAAAGAGCCAAAGTATAAATTCTAATGAAAAATCAAACCAACTTTCAACTATAAAACCCGCAGAAAAAAAAGAACCCGAAATAGAAAGTCAAACTAAAGAACAATTAAAAATATATATAAAAAGTTCAATAGAAAAACAAAAAAAATTAAAATATAAAATAAAACGACAATTAAAAAAACATATTGATTATCTTGTGAAAAATGAAATTGATTTAAATGAATATAAATACAGGGAACTTAAAGAAAATGATCCTTATTACTACTTAACCCTACTACATGTTACAGCATTAATAGGATACGTAAGAGGTTTCAATGATCTTTTGGCTCTTGGTGTAAATCCAAACATTACAAACGATAAGCTTAATACGCCTTTGCACTATGCAACCAACGCAAAAATCACGGAAAATTTAATAAAAAACGGAGCAGATACAGCTTCACAAAACTACTTTGGAAATACACCTTTACACCAAGCCGCAAGATACGGAAACGGTAAGGTGGTTGAAATTTTAATTAAAAATAAAGTATCGGTAAATATTTATAATTTTACTGATAGAATACCTATTTGCTTAGCCATAGAAAAAGGGGATTTTAAAATCTGCCAAACTTTAATTGAAAACGGAGAAGATATAAACTCAAATAAAAATTCAATGAAACAAACACCGTTACATTTAGCAATCTTACTTCTACGTAAAAAGATAATTAAACTTCTAATAAAAAATGGCGCTGATTTAAATTCCAAAAATATTTACAGCTATTCCCCTCTTGATTTATTAAATGAAATAGAACTTCTTCGTGGAATTATATAATTTTCATTTCGATAAATAATTTTGACAATCAAGCGCCGCCATACAACCTTGTCCCGCCGCGGTTATTGCTTGACGATACCTAAAATCAGAAACATCACCCGCAACAAAAACACCTTCTTTGCCAGTAAATGAATTTTTTGGATTAACAATGTAGCCATGTTCATCAATTTTCAGTTGATCTTTAAATGGTTTACTGTTTGGCTCTAAACCAATCGCGATAAAAACTCCCTGAGCCGTCAAATTTGAAATCTTTCCATCCTTTTGGTTAGTTACCACCACTCCGGTTACATTTTTTCCATCTCCCTCAATTTTGGTCACTGTTGAATTAAAAATAATTTCAACGTTAGGATGAGAAATAACAGAATCTTTAATTGGATCAGTTGCTGTAATTTTATCCCCAATGTGAATTATAGTTACTGTTTTAGCGAAACCGGTTAAATAAAAAGCCTCCGTCATTGCTGAGTTACCACTCCCAACAACAATTACTTCTTTATCTTTAAAAAATGGCGCGTCACAGGTTGAACAAACAGAAACCCCTTTTCCCAAGTATTCCTTTTCACCTTCAACATTTAATTTTCTATGAGAAGCGCCGGTTGAAACAATTACCGATTCAGCCTCAAGTGTTTTTCCCGATTTTGTAAAAAGTTTGAATGGTTTTTTTGAAAAATCTACTCTTTCAACTTCATCACCTAAAAACTCGCATCCCGAAACGTTTGCGTGCTCACGCATATTTTTCATTAATTCAGGACCCATAATTTCTTTATTCCCGGGCCAATTTTCAACTTTCGAAGTTGTTATCAATTGCCCTCCAGGTTGATTACCCTCAATTATTAAAGGATTTAATTTCGCGCGTCCGGCATAAATTCCGGCAGTAAGACCTGCAGGACCGGAACCCATTATAATCAACTTATTAACCATAAAAATCCCCCTAAATAAAAACTTTAAATTTTAATAAATTAAGATTCCGATTGAATTTTACAATTTAACAAACTTGTAAAACAAAAAAC
>JAUWHS010000001.1 GCA_030605785.1 bacterium | reverse complement strand
GGCGGCAATTTTCATCACAGGTTCCCAATCCGGATCAGTTATATCTGTTACTAAAATCTCTCCCGCTTGAACTTTTGAAATTTCTTTAACGGTTTTTACAACTCTTGCTTTACCGGAAACAATTTTTCGACCAACACTTTTACCGGTAACTAAAATTTTCTTCTTCAAATTTTTAGGATCACTCAAAGAATATTCTTCCATTACATTTTTATTTTTATTAATTGAATGAACCGTTTCCGGACGAGCTTGAACAATGTATAATTTTCCATCGTTTCCATCTTTTGCCCATTCAATATCCATGGGCATCCAACGTTTTTTTAATTTTGAATAATGCTCTTCAATAATTATGGCTTGTTGCGCAAGTTTTAAAATTTCTTTATCGGTTAATGAAAAGTTTTTCCTATCAATCTCTTTTACTGAAACATTTTTAGTTTTTCCAGAAATAACTGAATAAATTAATTTATTTTTTTTTGTACCAACTCTTTTTTTCAAAATAGACTTAAAACCTTTTTCTGAAGTTGGTTTATGAACATAAAATTCATCCGGATTCACAAGTCCTTTTACAATGTTTTCACCTAATCCATAAGAAGAGTTAATAAAAACAACATCTTTAAAACCTGACTCGGTATCTAGAGTAAAAATAACACCGGAACTAGCCTTATCTGAACGAACCATTTTTTGAACACCAATAGAAAGAGCCACGTCCATATGAGTAAAATTATGATCTTCTCGATAAGAAATTGCCCGATTTGTAAAAAGAGAAGCGAAACATTCAGAACAAACCTTTAAAAGTTTTCTTTCACCTTTTACATTTAAAAAAGTTTCTTGCTGACCGGCAAAAGAGGCCTCCGGCAAATCTTCAGCCGTCGCGGATGAACGAACCGCAACATCGCAATTTTTACCATATTTTTTTTCCATTTTTTTATATGCAAGAACAATTTGTTCGCTTAAATCTTTTGGCAATATCGCATTTTGAATTAATTTGCGAATTTGTTTTCCAACTTTTTCAAGCTGTTTTAAATCTTTTTTATCCAAAGATTGTAAAAGATCTTTAATTTTAGATTCTAATTTATTTTCTTTAAGAAGATACCAATAAGCATCTGAAGTAATCGCGAAACCACCCGGAATCAAAACACCTTTTGGTTTGAGATTTTTTATCATCTCACCCAATGACGCATTTTTTCCTCCAACCAAAGGAATATCTTTTAAACTTATTTGATCAAAAAATTTTATAAACTTCATATTTCCCCAACCATTTAATTAAAAAAAAATCTAAACTATGCTGATCCATATTTTAGATATACATCCATATTTTTTCATTGGTACATACCTATTATGTTTATCATTGTAAATTGGTTTTATACATAAATTGACAAACCCATGTAATGGGTGACTTTTTTTAGCCTCGGGTGTAGGAACGTAGTGACGTAACCCGTGGTTACATATCACCCAATCGAATCAGTGCCCTTTCAGGGTACGACACATAATTTTTTTGTCGAATAAAATTAACTCTGCCGCCCCCATAAAATGGGGCTAAAATTGTATGGTTAATTTACTTACCACGGGTTACGTCACTACGTTCCTACACCCGAGGCTAAAAAAAGTCACCCATTACATGGGTTCGTCAAATAAATAATAATATCTATTTACATCTTCAAACACATTTTTCGATTTTTGTATATAATGCAATTTTAAACAATTGATAAATAATAGACTGCATCTAAAAAATACAAGGTATAAACAAATGCAAAAAAATCTAATTTTTATTTTATACGACAGCATTTACAACTCAGTATTTGAAAGCCAAGTTTTTATTCCCCTTGTAAAATTAATTGAAAATAATACATATCAAAAAATTACAATTATTTCATTTGAAGATTTTCGTCTAAAAAACTTCAATCCTCCATTGCATATAAAAATCAATTTTATCTTCGCCCGCAAATTACCTTTTTTTGGCAGACCTAGTTTTCTTTACGCGCAAAAGCAATTAGAAAAAATATTACAAAAATTAGATTTTCAAAAAATTATGGCGCGCGGCCCACTGGCCGGTTTTATAACTTTAAAAACAATTAAAAAGCTGGAATTAAAAACAGAATTAACTGTTCAGGCAAGAGGACTTTGCGCCGAAGAATTTAGATTTGCAACGAAATATCAAAATAATAATTTTATAAAAAAAATACTTTATAAAACGATCTATAAAAGTTTTACAAAAATAGAACATTTTGTTTATGGAAGCAAAAAACAAAATTTAAGAATAGAAGCTGTAAGCGAAACCTTAAAAGAATATCTTGTAAAAGAATTTAAAGTAGAACACAAAAAAATTTACATTGCT
>JAUWHS010000100.1 GCA_030605785.1 bacterium | reverse complement strand
TTTCAGATTTATTAATTACGCAATCGAGTCCAAATGTTTGCAATGAAGCAATGAGCATGAATTTACCTATTTTAATAGATAGGGCGGCGCCTTCTTTATTTTGGGAAAAAGCAACGGTTGATTGGGTTCATATGTATGGAAACGGAACTGTATTTAGAAGTGTTCGTAAGTTAAATAAATTAGTTGAAAATTATTTATATAAAAAAAATATTTGTGAAACAAAAACTTCTAAAAATAAACTTTCTTTTAATACTCAAGTTCGTAACCTTGTAATGAAATCTTTGGAAAATAAAAACATTGTCTAATTTTATTTATCTAATAAAATAATCTTGTTCCGGTTTAATTAAAAAAATAAAAGTAAGGAGTATGTAGTGAAAAAAATATTATTTTCTTTTTTATTTTCGTTTTTGTCGATTTATTCAAATGTTGATTTTCCGGTAATTGTTGAAAGAGCGTTAAGTTATGATGATGTTCTTTTGATTCCTCAAAGATCAGACATTGTATCAAGAAAAAATGTTTCAACTAAAACAAAATTAACAAAAAATATAACTTTAAATATTCCCATTGTTAGCGCGAATATGGATACAGTTACTGAAGCTGAAATGGCCATTACAATGGCGCAACTTGGTGGGATAGGCATTATTCACAGGTTTAATTCCATAGAAGATCAGGTACGAGAAGTTCTTCGTGTTAAACGATATCGAAACGCGATAATTGAGAATCCGGTTACTGTAAATCAGGACGCGACTCTTGAACAAGCTAAAGAAATTATGAATGAAAATGATATTACGGGTTTGTTGGTAGTTGATAACAATAAAAAACTTACCGGAATTCTTACTTCACGGGATGTTCATCTTTCTACTTTAAATACAGATAATGTTAAAGATTTAATGACACCGAAAACAAGATTAATTATAGGACGTCCTGATATTGATATAAAAGAAGCGCAAGAAATTCTTTTTAAGAATCGTATAGAAAAATTACCCCTAGTTGACTTGGATTGGAATATTGCTGGACTTATTACTCGCAAAGATCTTTTACAAAAAAGACAGTTTCCTTTTTCAACGATTGATGATAAAGATCGATTGATGGTTGGCGCGGCAATTGGAGTTAATGAAGACGCTCTTGATAGAGCTGAGGCTTTAATAAATGTTGGAGTAGATATTTTGGTAATTGATATTGCGCATGGACATTCTTTACTTGCGATTGAAGTGTTAAAAAAGATTAAAAATTCTTTTCCTAATATAGATATTATTGCCGGTAATGTCGCAACGGCTCATGGGGTTCATGATTTGATTCAGGCCGGCGCGGACGCAATTAAGGTTGGTGTTGGTCCGGGTTCTATTTGTACGACTCGTATTACAACCGGTTGTGGATATCCACAATTATCCGCGATAATTCATTGTTATCAAGAAGCCCGAAAAAATAATGTTCCTATAATTGCTGATGGGGGAATTAAAGTTTCAGGTGATATTACAAAAGCAATTGCCGCGGGAGCGTCTACTGTAATGCTTGGCAATTTACTCGCCGGAACTGATGAAAGTCCCGGAAATACAATTATAAAAAATGGGAAAAAATATAAAATTATTCGGGGTATGGCTTCATTCGGAGCGCACTTGGGCAGAACGGCCAGAACATCAAAAAATTCAAAAGATGATAAAGATGATTATGTTCCGGAAGGCGTGGAAGCCTTAACTCCTTATAAAGGTTCTGTTAACGAAATTGTTTCTCAATTGTTGGGTGGATTTAGATCCGGAATGAGTTATTGCGGAACTCCAAGTCTTGATGAGTTATGTGGGAAAGGACAATTTATTCAAATTACTTCGGCCGGAATGAGAGAAAGTCGTCCGCATGATATTGAAACAATTTGAACGGTTATTATAAAAATTAAATTTTATCCGCCTACGTATTCGGTAACTTTTTCTAAAATACTTTTTTCTTCGACAACAACATCAGATGTTGGCTTGGAAATGGTTGGTCTGTAAACTTCTATTTTTTGTAAATATTTTACAAGCCATGTTTTTTCAAGCCTGCCTTCTTCTGTCAGAGCGCAAACGATTACATTTTTTGGGATTAAAAAATTTGAATGTTTTTTCCCTTCGTTGTCTACAATTGATGCGAGAATAAATTCTTTTCTTCCGTATTTTTTGCTTTCATAATCAGGGTCTTCGATTATTAATTTTGTCATTTTTGAAAAATCTAAAGTTGTGTTTGAATCGTCGTTTTCATTTTTTATTCCGCCTATTGAGGTTTTTCCTGAAAATGAGATATTAACAACGTTTGTTTTTACGATTTTTCCATCTGATTTATTGAAAATTGTTGCTTTGAAACAGCCTTGTCCATCTTCAAGGACTGTAAATACAGGATCCAAGGTTGTGCTAACTCTTTCCCCTCCGCCCATATTTATAAAGGTTACAGCCGCGACAACAAATAGAACTTTTTCAATTATATTTTTCATTCTTTCCCCTTTTTAAGATAAAAATAATTTTTTAATTGAATAAATTAAAACTAGCAAAAGCTTTTTGTTTGATACAAGGGAATAGAAAAATCCCCAAGAACATTTAATTCCTGGGGATTTTGATTTTTTGTCTGTCTTTGCCAAGGCTTCGCAGGACATACTGGCTGTGCCAGGCGTAGCTCCGTAGGAGCGAAGACTGGTGGAGAGGGAGGGATTCGAACCCCCGATTCCCGTTAGGGAATAACGGTTTTCAAGACCGCCGCATTCGACCACTCTGCCACCTCTCCCTCCTACGTCAAGGCTTCGGAGGGCAGGCCCTCTTCTAACATTGACGAAGGTTTAAACTTTTTTTAAAGGCACAAAAAATATCAAACAATTATTATAAAAGTCATTTAAAAAGATGGCTTGCCATCCGTAGCTCCGAAGGAGCGTAGGATGGCGGAGAGAGAGGGATTCGAACCCTCGATCCGGATTTCTCCAGATACTTGCTTAGCAGGCAAGCGCTTTCGACCACTCAGCCATCTCTCCTTCCTTCGCACTGCGAAGTTTTTATAAAAAATATCAAATTATAAACTGGCCTGCCAGGCGTAGCTTGCGTAGCAAGCGTAGACTGGTGCGCCCAAGAGGAGTTGAACCTCTAACCTTCAGATTCGTAGTCTGACGCTCTATCCAATTGAGCTATGGGCGCTAAAAATAAACTTTGAATATTTCAATTGCCTGTCCGCCGAAGTTTTAACGAAGGCGGAAGCTATGGGCGCTTTTAATATTTCAATCTTATCTAATTGATCGGATAAAAATAATCGTTTTGTAGTAAAAATTATGGAAATCATAGTATAAGAAATATTAACTTTCTTGTCTTCCTTTTATCGCGAATTTTATTAAAAAATGTGAAAAACGTGATTTTTGATTAAATTTTTGGAGTGAAAATGTCTTTAATTATAAATATCAAGGTTATCCCGGCTTCTGGAAGGCAAAAGTTTTTTTTGGATAAATCTGACAAATTGAAGTGTTATTTAAAAAGTCCTCCTGTAAAAGGTAAGGCCAATGAGGAATTAATAAAATTGATATCTAAAAAACTAGGATTAAATAGAGATAATATTCAAATTTTGCTTGGGACAAAAGATCGAAATAAAAAAATAAAAATAGAAACCGGCCTATCTTATGATGAAGTTATTTTAAAATTAGGTGTAGAAAAGCAACTTAAGATTTTTTAAAGGAAGGTGATGCAAAAATTTTCTTGGAAAGGGATGAATAAATCGGGAATGAATTGCAACGGTGTTTTATTTGCGAAATCATATCAAGACTTAAAAGAAAAATTGTTAGAGCAAGGAGTTGCGTTATCGAATTATAAAGCGGCGTCAAACCTTAATCTAAATAAAATTTTAAAGTTTTCTAGAAAAGTTCGGTTAATTGAAATTATAAATTTCTTACAAAATTTATCAGTGTTACTTGAAAGCGGTATTGATTTATTACAATCTCTTACGCTCGTTCGAAAGCAAACAAAAGATAAAAATTTTAAAAATATTATAGAACAAGTTGAGCAAGATGTTGGTGAAGGGCAAACTTTTGCCATGTCTTTGCAAAAACAGGATTTTGTATTTTCAAAATTTGTAATTTGGATGATTAATGTGGGCGAGAAAACTGGAAAATTAGACTTTGTTTTGAAACAACTTACAAATTTTTTATTGGTTCGTTTTAATTTAACCAAAAGTTTAAAACAGGCCGCGATGCTTCCTATTATGACTTTAGTTTTTTCGTTGTTAATCATTTTGGGAATTTTCATTTTTGTTGTTCCGCAGTTTGAAACAGTTTTTGAAACGGTGGGAAAAAGTTTGCCATCTTCAACGAAGCTTGTTTTAAAGATCAGTAATTTTTTGAGATCAGATTATATTTTTGAATACTTTTTATTATTTTGCGCTTTTTTAATTTTTTCATTCTTTTTATTTAATTTTCGTTTGATTAAAATTTTGAGAGATAAATTATTTTTAAATATTTATTTTTTAAAAGATATAATTCTTTATTTTGATTTAATTAGTTTTTTGTCTGTTTTATCAATTAGTTTGAAATCCGGAATTCCATTAAAAGAGGGCTTAAATAATTCTTTATATACAATTAAAAATGTGATTTTTAAGCAAAAGATTACAGATCTGACAAGTCTTGTTAGCCAGGGAGAACCTTTAACAAACTCATTAAAAACCGTTGGCCGAGATTTATTTCCTGAAAGTCTAATTATCGCGATTTCTGTTGGTGAGCAAACAGGAAATCTTGACGTTATGTTAGAAAAACAATTAACTTTTTTTAAAAGGGAGTTGGACGCGAAATTACGGGTGGTAACTTCCCTGATTCAGCCAATTTTAATGATTTTAGTTGGTATTTTAGTCGCGACTCTTATTTTGTCCGTTTATTTGCCTGTTTTTGATATGGCTAATTTATTTTAAGTGATGTATCTTGACGAGATTAACGGTTTTGATAGCATATTAACATGCTTTATTAATTGAAATTATTTGGCCGAAGTGGCGAAATTGGTAGACGCACGGGATTCAAAATCCCGCGGTGGAAACACTGTGTCGGTTCGAGTCCGACCTTCGGCACCAGTCTTCGCTCCTATGGAGCTACGCCTGGCAGGCCATTTTTTAAATGACTTTGACAATAAATTGACTCTATTAATGGAACAGCGAAGACGGTTTATCCTAAAGGGGGAGTAATGCATAAATCAAATGATGATTGTATTTTTTGTAAAATTATCAATAAACAAATTCCAAGTGATGTAATTTACGAAGATGATGATGTTTTAGTTATTAAAGACATCAATCCGAAAGCTCCTGTTCATTATTTAATAATTCCCAAAGAACATATTATTAATATAAATGATCTAAAAGAAAGTCATGCTCCAGTTGTTTGGAAGATGATGAAAGTTGTTCAAAAATTGGCATCAGAACTTAAAGGCGCGCCTTCTTTTAATTTGGTTATAAATAATGGTAAAGAAGCAGGGCAACTAGTCTCTCATATGCATTGGCATTTCCTTGCCGGTAAGAATTTAGGTTTTTAATTTTTTTATAAGGCTATAAGTGAATACTCTTTTTCTTTCTTCTTTAATATTTTTATTTTTAATCTTGATTTTATTTTGTGTTGTAACGATTGTTTCTTATAATGCCATGAGTCCCATGGTTACTCCAAATGATCATATGCGTAATGGTGGACATAGGGCTGCTTTGTTACAAGATATAAGACCAAAACTTTTAGCTCGAGATGATATTTCTGAAGTTGAATTTAAAACATTCGATAATTTAAAACTCAATGGTCTTTTTATTAAAAGAAAAAACGCTAAAGGTAATTTGTTATTATGTCATGGCATTCATAGTATCAAAGAATTTATGTATATGTTTATTGATATTTTAATGGATTACAATGTTTTAATGTTTGACTTTCGCGCGCATGGTAAAAGTGAAGGAAATCTTATAACGGTTGGTTTTAATGAGTCAAGAGATGTAATTTCTGCCGCAAAGTATTTAAAAGAACTTACAAAAGATGACGAAAATAAAACTTTGCCTCTTGTCGCGACTGGTTTTTCTATGGGTGGTTCTTCTGTTCTAAGGGCGGTAGAACAAGATCCAACAATTTGTGATGCTATAATTGCCGATTCAGCTTTTAGATCTTTAACTGAAGTTGTTTATGATTCTTTTCATATTAGAGCTAAAGGATTGCCCCGTTTTCCATTTTTTTATGTTATAAAATGGGTTTTTTATTTTGTATCAAAAATAAACCTTGATTTAGTAGCTCCAATTAAAAGTGTTAAAAAAATAAATAAACCAATTTTATTTATTCATTCTGTAGACGATCATGTTGTTTCAAATAAAAATAGTGTGAGTATGTTTGAGGTTTCTGTTCATAATAAAAGTAGATTATGGATTGGGCCTAGTTGTCAGCATGCAAGATTACATAATAATTATTTTGATGCTTATAAAAATAAGGTTATTAATTTTTTAAAAGATGCCTTAAGTTAGTTTTTTGTGTTTGCGTTGAATAACGGTTGAAGGATTTTTTTTGCAGTTAAATTTATTTGAAAGATCTTGTAGCTCTTTAATACTGTTTTCAATTACAAATGAATAATAAAGTAAAGATTTGCGACGACTTTCCGGTATTTCAAGATTTCTATTGAATCTAAGATTCCTATAATATTTATTAAATAAATGATTTTCTTCTTTTAATTTATTTATCAGATCATCGATAATAATTTTATTTTTCTCATTCTTTGTAAACTCGTAAAAATCTTTTCCCCATTCAAGAGATAACTGTCGATGTTCTTCAAGCAAGGTTAATAATCTAGGATAATTATAATCTTTGAATGCTTCAGGAGGGGGATAAATTTCAAAAATAGATAATTCGAGAATAGGCCATTTTATTTTTGGTGGTCTAAAAAAAATAATATAGGCAAACCACGAGCTTATTATGGTAAGAGAAGTTATAGTTACAATATAAGTTGTTACCCTTTTTGTATTATCACTCATAAGACGACCTTTTTTTATAATAATCGTCATTTTCCCTAATTTTTATCTTCAAATGTATTCTTTTTTGTTTATATATGCGTGTCTTCATTTCTAATTGTAATTTATTTACGGTGAAACATGCAAGAATAAAGGATTTTTTCTTTTTTTGCTTTTGATTTTAGGCTAAAAAGATTCTTAGTAGAAAACGCTTAAATTAAATTTTTGTAGGTTTTTGGGGGCGTTTGCGCATTTTTATACAAAAATATATATTTATGAGCCTAAATGTTTATTTTTTTACATTTTTCTTTGTTTTTCAGGATACAAGAATGAATCTATTTGTGATATTGCCAAGTATTGCTTTTGCTCTTTTTTCTTCTGCCATTTTATCTTACATTTCTATGTCGACCATGGTTGGCCCGTGGATTGCTCCCGTTTTGGTTTTAATGGGAGGTATAATTTTAAGGTTTCGTAGAATTCCTAAGGAAAAGGGTATTGTAAACCAGGAAATTGCTTTAATGCAAACTGCCGGTTCTGTTGGGGGTTTAGTTGCGATAGGTATTGGTTTTACTTTACCAACATTGTTTTTTTTAGATCCAAAATATTTTAACGATTGGTTGCGAAATCCATTATCTTTTTGTGGTTTTATTGGTATTAGCTGTTTGATTGCCGGTGGTTTAGGACTTTGGCTTGCTAGAGTTTGGGCTGATAAATTAATTAATAAAGAAAAACTGGCCTTTCCCGTTGGTGATTTAATTTATGAAACAATTTCATCTCAATCGCAATCAAAGCAAACAAAAAGTATGTTTGCCGGTTTTGTTTCTACACTTGGAATTTGTTTTTTAAGAGATGGATTTTTAAAATTAAAGGGTATTGTTCCGCAAGTAATTTATCTTTTTCAGGGTTTTGTTGGCAAAGAAATAGCAATAGCTATTTGGCCAACCGTTTGGGCCGTTGGTTTTATTGTTGGAATAAAAATTGTTACGCCATTATTTATTGGAATGCTTTCAAGGTATATTATTGTTTTTCCTTTGAATTCATTATCTTTTTTTTCAACTATCGACAAAGATACTTTTTTGATGGCTTTTTGTAGTGGTTTGGTTGTTTCGGAATTTGTTCTGGGAAATTTAAAGTATCCGGTTGTTTGGTTTAAGGCCATTAAAAATAATTTGAATAAAAGTTTTGTATCAAAAATAAAAAATAATTGTTCTAAATATTTAGGTTTTTTAAAAATTGATAAATTGTTTTCAAAGAAAGGAAGTTTTTCTTTAAAAGAATTTGTATCAAAATATAAAGAGCCAATTGTTCTTTTTTCTTCAAGTTCTATTTTTCTTTATGTTTTAGGTTTTATGCCGTTAGCTCAAATTTTATTTTTAAGTTTAACGTTATTGTTTACTTATCAAATAAGTTTATTAGGTGGTAAAATTGGATTAGTTCCATTTGGACGGTTTGCGACTTTTATTATGATTCCAATGATGATTCTTTTTAAATTAGATTATTTTCAAATAACTTTTGTTTGTGTTTTTTATAATATTTGCGCGGCATCAGCAACGGATTTACTTTTCGATTATAAAGTTGGTTCTCTTTGTAAAATTGATTTTAAAAGAATTTATAAGTATCAGTGGTTGGGATTAATTGTTACATCTTTGAGTATAGGTTTTTTCTTTTGGCTTTTATTTAGTAATTTGCAACTTGGTACGGTTGAACTTTTCGCGCAACGAGCGAAATCTAGAGCTTTATTAGTTCAGTCTTTGAATTTTGATTTTTATGTTGTTGGGTTAGGATTCATATATGGATGGGTTTTAAGAAAGTTGAGATTTAATCCAACGATGGTTTTTGGTGGTCTTTTAATGCCAAATACAATTACAATTGGGCTTGCTGTTGGAGCTGTTATTTCTTATTTTTCTAAAAAGACACAAGAGCAAACATCTTTTTGGTCCGGTGTTTTCGCGAGTGAAGCGCTGTGGATCCTGTTAACAATAGTTTTAAAAATGATTTAAAAGAAGAATTAATTTATTTTTTGTAATCACATTCTTTATTTGGACAGGATAATTTAATATTACCTTCTTTATCTTTTGTGACTAAAAGATATGGTGACTTACATTTTGGACAAGGTGTTTCTTCAACTTCTCCAAAAATTGCGAATTTACACTTTGGATAATTTGAACATCCCCAAAAACTTCCACCTCTCCATTTTCTTTTAACAACTTTTCCACCGCATTTAGGACAAGGCATTTTTAATGCTTCCTGGTGAATATATTTACATTCCGGATAACCTGGGCATGCAAGGAACGGTCCAAATTTACCAATCTTTTGAACAAGGTTTCTTCCGCATTGAGGACATTTAATTTCACTTTCTTGTGGCTTTTCTTGTTTAATTAATTTGACTTTACCACTTTCGTCACGTTCAAAGTTTGAAGTAAAGTCACATTCCGGAAATTTTGAACAACCTGCAAAGTCACCGGCTTTTCCAAAACGAACAACCAGTGGCGCGCCACATTTTGGACATTTAATATCTAAAACTTCTTTTTTTATTTTTTTACCACCAAACTTTTCTAAATCTTTTTTAAATTTGTCGTAAAATTCCAATAAAACTACATCTCTTTTTTCTGCGCCTTGCGCAATTTTATCAAGATCCTTTTCCATGTGAGCTGTGAATTGTACGTTAATTATATCGGGTAAATTTTCACGCAGCATTTTATCTACTGCTTTACCAAGTTCCGTTGGTTGAAATTTCTTCTTTTCTTTGATTACGTATTCACGTTTTTGAATTGTTGAAAGAGTTGCGGCATAAGTACTAGGGCGTCCAACACCTTGCTTTTCTAACTCTTTGACTAATGTTGCTTCCGTGTATCTTGGAGGCGGTTGTGTAAAGTGTTGTTTCCCTTCAACTTTTTGTAATTTAACCGGATCTTTTTCTTTTATATCTTTTGGAATTTGTACTGATTTTTCATCGTCTTCTTCAACCGCGTAAACTTTTAAAAATCCATCAAACATTAAAGAAGAACCGGTTGCTTTAAATGTATATTTTCCACCGGTTACTAAAACTTGACGTTGAAAATATTCTGCTTGTGTCATTTGGCACGCGACAAAACGTTTCCAAATTAAAGAATACAATTTTGCTTCATCCTGTTTTAAATACCTTGTGGCAATTTCCGGTGTAACTTCAACATTAATTGGTCTTATTGCTTCGTGCGCGTCTTGAGCGCCTTTTTTTGAATAAACATTTGTAGTTTTTGGAAGATATTTTGCGCCAAATTTTTTTGAAATAAAATTTCTGGAATCTTTTAATGCTGTATCAGAAATTCTTAATGAATCTGTACGCATGTATGTTATTAAAGCCTCCGGTTTGCTTGGATCCTGTAGTGGAATACCTTCATAAAGTTTTTGAGCAACCATCATAGTTTTACTAACAGAGAAGCCCAATTTATTGTATGCGTCTTGCTGTATTGTGCTTGTCATAAATGGTGGAGCTGCTTTTTTAAGCCTTTTCTTCTCTGTTATTTTTGAAATTTCAAAAGATGATTCTTTTTTTATTTCATCTAAAACTTTATCAGTTTGTTCTTTGTTTTTTAATTTAAATGTTTTGTCGTTTATTTTATAAAGTTCAATAGGAAATATTGGATTTGTTTTATTTTTACAATCGGCGTGAACAGACCAGTATTCTTCAGATTTAAAATTTACGACCTCTTCTTCACGTTTACATATTAATAGTAACGCGACAGATTGAACTCTACCCGCGGACAATCCTTTTCTTATTTTTTTCCATAATATAGGAGAAACTTCATAACCTACCCAGCGATCTAAAACTCGTCTAGCTTGCTGAGCGTTAACTTTATGAATATCTATAACTGATTGATTTTGGATTGCTTGTAAAATTGCGGGTTTTGTTATTTCATTAAATGAAATTCTGTGAATTTTAGATTTATCTTTAAAAACTTTTTCTATTTCCTGACTTATGTGCCAAGAAATAATTTCCCCCTCGCGATCAGGGTCGGAAGCTAAATAGATTTCATTACAATGGCTAGCCTGTTTGCAAATCTCAGCGATTGTTTTGCCTTTGTCAGCCATTACATCATATTCAAGAGTAATTTTTTTATTTTTTTCATCAATCTCAACACCAAGTTTTTTGGGTGGTAAATCCTTAATATGCCCAAAAGTAGACATAATTCTGAATTCGTTTCCCAAGAACTTTGAGATAGTTTTGATTTTTGCAGGTGATTCTACAATTAATAGTTTTAAATTTTTCATATTTTCACTTATTTTTTTTGCCATGCCCCTCTTGGCCTCCCCAATATTAAATTATATGACCAAGGTTAAAAAGCCAGTTTTTACAGATTATTCAGCATCTGTCAAATACATCAGGACTTTTTAATCATAATTCAGTGTAATTTATATATTTTCTATATGTCAATTGTTTTTGATATGGGTTGAAATTTGAGGCGTTTCCCTCGGTGCCGGGATCTGCCTTTTTTGCGCGGTTTGTAATTCATTTTTTATAAAAACAAAAAGTTTTAAGTTTTTTGTTAATTCTTTGTTAAGATTATTTTTTAATTGTTTGTTTGATGACGAATTTATTTTTGAAAGGTTGTTTATGTTTTGTAGCTTTATTTTAACAAAATGGGTTGAGTCTCTATCTTTTTTAAAGTGGAACAATTTATCTTTATTACTCTTAGCGTCTTTGAATGCCTTTAAAAGATCTTTTTTAATTATATTGAAATATTTTTGGTGGTTTGGGCTTTTTCTTTTTGCTTTTGATTATGTTATTGAAAAATTTGTCGCGACTGATCCATTTGAAAATTATTGGTCTATGTCTTTATTAGTTTTAAGATATTTATTTTTTATGCTTTTTTCTTTTTTCGCTTTTTTAATTGTTAGAGCTTCTGTTGAGCAAAAAAGTTTTACATATTATACCAAATATTTACATCGAATCGGTGGCTTTTTTTTAATTCCCGCAATAACTTATGGAATTAGTTTGAGCTTTCTTTATGCAATGATTTATTTTTGGGGTGGTCCTGATTATTTAAAAAGTTTACCCTATTCTGTTTACGATTCCTGGTTTTTAACCGTTATTTTATTTATTCTTTTGAGTATAACTTTCGCCCTTGCTGTTTTTAGTAGTTATTTTTTCTTTGATTTAACAAATGGATTACGTTCTGTTCTTTCTTCCATTCATAAAGGTTGTAAATTTATTTTTTATTTTTTCCCTATAAGTTTTATTTTTGGCGCGATTTCAACCTTTGGGTTAATTCTTTTTATGCGACCGTTAGAAATGTCATTTTGGTCTATTCTTTTATATTTTTCATATTATGTCGGGATTATATTATTTTTATCTGTTTCATCTATAATTTATTTTAAAATTAAACACACTAATTATTCGTTATTTTTTAAACCAAAGGTTTAAAATCATTTGAGGCAACAATGTTATTTTTGCGACTTGCTTATGTTGAAGTTTTATATTTTCTGTTACCGGCTTTTTTATTAGCGATTTTCTATCGTTGGAAATTTTATAAGGTTCCGGCTTATTCATATTCCTTAGGAACTTTTTTACAAAAAAAAGGTTTTGTTGTCAGTAACCATCATAAATGGATTTTATATTTCTTAAGATTCTTTACTCTTTTAAGTTTAGCTTTTTTAGTTGCTCGGCCACAATGGGTTGATAGTCGATCAAAAGTTAACGTTGAAGGTATAGATATTGTTTTAACATTAGATGCTTCGGGTAGCATGGAGCTTTTTGATGACTTAAGAGATCGAAGATCCAGAATCGAAGTTGCGAAGAGTGAAGCGATTTGTTTTATTGAAAAAAGAATTGATGATCCAATTGGTGTTGTTATTTTTGGCGCGGACGCAATGTCTTTGTGTCCATTAACTCTTGATAAACCAATGCTTAAAAATACTGTAGGGCAATTAAGGCTTGGTTTTATCAACCCTAGGGGGACATCTTTAGGAACCGGTTTGGCGACAGCTGTTAATAGATTAAAAGATTCGAAAGCAAAAACTAAAATTATAATTTTATTAACTGACGGAGTGCCAACAGCAGAAAAAATTGATCCTGATATGGCCATTGAATTAGCAAAACAATTTGGTGTAAAAGTTTATACAATCGGTATTGGGAATTTGCGGGAAAGTTATTTTAATCATCCAATGCTTGGGCCACAAAAAATACCTTCTCAAACAATTGATATGAGTTTACTGAAAAAAATCGCGAATCAAACAGGTGGTATTTGTTTTCGCGCGAATAATCCTGCCCAAATGCGAGATATTTATAATAAAATAGATAAATTAGAAAAAACAGAATACGAAACAGATGTATTTCAAAGATATTACGAAGCATTTTTTTATTTCGTTTGGATATTATTATTGTTTTTAGGCTTGGAGTTATTTTTAAGATTTTATGTTTGGCGTGGTGTTTAGATGTTTGATATTTTAGATTTTCATTGGGCAAGGCCGGATAATATTATTTATTTCCCGATTTTTTTATTTTTTAGTTGGTTAATTTTAAGAAATTTTAATCAAATAAAAAAGATTTCTTGCGTTCTTGTTCATAAAGTTAATCAAAAATTATTATTTTCAGGATTTTCGGTATCAAAGCAAAAAATAAAAACATTTTTTTTGCTCGCCGCTTTATTTTGTATTTTTTTAGCGTTGCTTCGGCCTCAATGGGGTAAAAAAGAAAATGTTGTGGTTCAGCAAGGTAGGGATTTATTAATTGTTCTTGATATTTCTCGCAGTATGTTGGCGCAAGATTTAAAACCAAACAGATTAGACTTCGTAAAGTTAAAAATAAGAAATTTACTAAATAAATTAAGATTTGAACGAGTAGGTTTAATTTTATTTTCAGGTTCAGCTTTTTTACAATGTCCGTTAACGGCAGATTATCCCGCCTTTTTAACTTTTTTAAATTCTGTTGATGTTGAAACAATTGCTTCAGGG
The DNA here is from genome assembly GCA_030605785.1 of bacterium. Taxonomy (GTDB): domain Bacteria; phylum Babelota; class Babeliae; order Babelales; family JAUWHS01; genus JAUWHS01. The sequence continues at coordinate 3,357 of JAUWHS010000100.1, read as the reverse complement.
ACAACTTCTATTGATTCTGCTTTGTTAAAAGCGATTAATGTTTTTTCAAATTCTCAAGATAGAAAAAATAAATTGGTTTTACTTGCGACGGATGGTGAAGATTTTTCTACAAATTTAAAAGCGGTTAAACAAAAAGCCAAAAAAGAAAACATAAAAGTTTTATCTTGGGGAATCGGTACAACTCAGGGCGCGCCTATACCAAAGATCGATAGGTTCGCAAAACAAATAGGTCATGAAGTTGATAAAGATGGTAGTATTGCTACATCTAAATTGGGTGAAGAAAAATTAAAAGATATTTCCTCTTATTTAGATGGTCATTATTTTAAATCAACCAATTCTGATTCGGATTTAAATGATATTACACGTGTTATTGAAGGTTTCGAGAAAGAAAATTTTGAAGATAAAAAACTTTCTTTGTATGAAGATAAGTATCCATTGTTGCTTGGAGTAGCTTGGGTTTTATTGCTTTTAGAATGGTTGTTATAATGAAAAAAAAATTACTTTTAGCTCAAATCTTTTTATTTTTTCTTAGCTTTCAGTCAATACAATCTTTTTCAATTTTTAATTTTTATAAAGAATATCGTTTAAAAAAGGCTTATGAAAAAGAGGACTATTATACGGTAAAAGATATTTTACAAAAAGATCAGGTTGATAATTCTGATGATCCTAAGTTAAATTATAATTTAGGCGCCGCTTTTTATAAGTTAAATGAATTTGAAAATTCACAGAACTGTTTTGTTCGATCTGCTGAAAAAGCATCTGATAATTTAAATCTAAAAGAGAAATCTTATTTTAACGCGGGAAATAGTTTTTATAAAAATTGTGAATCTATTTTGGGTATTGATTGGGAAGAGACGGAATTGTCCGTAGAAATTTTGCAAAGAGCAATGGAGCAAGTTAAAAAAGCAATAGAAAATTATAAAAATGTTTTGGTTTTAAACGATCAAAATGAACAAGCAAAAGAGAATAAAAAATTATCAGAGGAATTATTAAAAAAAATAGAAGAGAAAATGCCTGAACAAGAAAATAGAGACAATAATCAAAACAATCAAAATAAACAACAAAACAATGATCAACAAAAGCAAGATCAAAAAGATAAACAGCAGGATTCCAAAGATAAACAGCAGGATTCCAAAGATAAAAAAGATAACCAAGACAACGAGGATCAACAGCAAGATTCTCAAGACGATAAAGAACAACAAGAAAACGAAAAACAAGAAGATAATCAGGAAGAACAAAATAAGGGTGATGAGCAAGAAAAAGATAAAAATGATAAAGAAGAAGAAAATGAAAAAGATCAAGGGAACGATGATGAAGGATCTGACGAGAAAGATGAGGATAATGATAAAGACGACAGTGATAGCCAAGAACAACAAATGAATACTGTGGGCGCGCAAGAAGATCAAAGTGGGCAAGAAGATTTAAAAGAAAAAGGTTTACGCGCGATTTTGGCAGATTTAGAAGAAGACGAATCTAAATTGCAAAAAGAATTTATAAAAAATAAAAGTGGACAGCGATCTCGATTGGCTGAGGGGCAAAAGCCTTGGTAGGTTTATTTAGGGGATAATGATCATGAAAAAAATTATATTTTTTTTATTTACACTATTTTCTTTTAATTTTCTTTTTTCAACTTCTATTGAAAACTCTTCAATTGATAGTTCAGAGGTTTTTTGTAAAGCGAAAATTGATAATGACAGTGTTGTTATTGGTCAGCCTATAATTTTAACTTTATCTCTTTATAACAGAGGAAAAGTTTTTAATTTAGATTTAGCTTCATTTAAGGATTCTAATTTTTTAATAAAAGAAATGGATAATGTTTCAAATCATCGTGAAAAAATAAATTCACAAATGTTTAATGTTTTAGAAAAACAATTTTTATTAACACCTCAACAAGTTGGGCTACAAGAAATTAATCCATTTAAAATTGAGTTTGTTGTGCCAAAGCAGGAAAGACAGCTAAGAGGGTTTTTTGACATTGGTGATTTAATGCATGGTTTTGGTGGGATAAGCGTTGATAGAAAAGTTACGTTATCCAATACTTTGAAAGTTAATGTAAAACCCTTACCAAGACATTCAACAAAAGTTGATGGAGTTGGTGAGTTTAATAAATTTGAAATAAGTGTTGATAAAAACGAAGTTATTGTAAACGAGCCAATAGTATTAAATCTCAAAATTGAAGGAAAGGGGAATTTACAACAAATTTCTTATCCCAAATTAAATTTCCCCTCTTTTTGCAAATATTATGATTCTAAATTTTGTTTAAATGAAGACTTAATAAATGGTTTTAATGGTGGCAGCAAAATTTTTGAGTATATCTTGCAGGTTGGTAAATCGGGTGAATTGAAAATTCCATCACAAAAATTTACTTATTTTGACGTAAATTTGCATTGCTATAAAACTTTAAAAACCAATGAAGTTGAATTAAAAATAAATCCGGGAGACGAAAGTTCTGTTTTATCCGCGCAAAATGATTTAAGTGTAATTGATGAGAATGACACAAGTGAAAATAAACCGGATGTTGCGTTTGAAGCGGATATTAATTTTATTAGTGAAGAGTTAACAGAACGAAAACACAATTTAAAATTTCCTCCTTGGTTATTTATTCTTTTAATTTTGTTTCCATTGTTGATTTTTAATCGAAAAACAATAGTTTTATTTAGAAAAAAAATAGAGCAGAAATATTTTTCCGGTTTGGCTCGCAAAAAAACTCTTGGTACTTTTGATAAAAAACTTGAATTGATTATTAAAAATGAAAAAGTACAAAAGCTGCATAGCTTTTATATAAGTTATTTGGCGGCTAAATTTAATGTTTCTATTTCTTTGGTTACAGAGGATTTTATTGCAAGTAGTTTAATAAAAGAAAAGTGGGAAGAAGAAAAAATTAATGAATTTTTAGATTATTTTAGTAATTGTGCTAGTTTTCATTTTGCATCTACCGGTAATGACGATAATAAAAAGATGTTATTGGATAGAGCGAAATATTGGTTTTCGATTTTGAATCAATAAAATTATATTGAGGTTAAAAAAAATGAATATAATTCAAAAACTTTCTTTGTTTGCCGTTTTCTTTGTATTTACAACTGCTTATTCTGTTGATTCTAATGATTTGTTTTTTAAGGCGAATCAATTTTACAAAGATGGTAAATTTAAAAATGCGATGGAACTTTATGAGCAGATTCCGGATAAAAATTTTCAGATAAATTACAACTTAGGAAATTGCGCGTACAAATTGGGTAAAGATGGTCTAGCCTTGCTTTATTGGAGAAGAGCTGAAAATAAATGGGGTGTTTTCGGTCGTGGGGAACTTTTAGAAAATATAACCCTACTTCAAAACAGGTTGTTTAGTAAAAATAAAAA
>JAUWHS010000128.1 GCA_030605785.1 bacterium | reverse complement strand
TTTTTCAACTTCAGCTATTGGAAGTTTGTCTTTGTTTTCTTTTAGTGTTTTTTCTGTTTGCAAAACAAAGTTATCCAGCTGATTTCTTTTTTCAACCGTTTCTTTTCTTTCTTTGTCTTCATCAGCATGTTTTTTTGCTTCATTGACCAGATTTTCAACTTCGTCTTTTGAAAGACCGGATGAACTTGTAATCGTTATTTTTTGTTCTTTGCCTGTTCCTTTATCTTTAGCCGTAACATGAACTATTCCATTCGCGTCAATGTCAAAAATAACTTCAATTTGAGGAACCCCGCGAGGGGCGACCGGTATTCCATCTAATCTGAAGTTGCCAATTGTTTTGTTATCTTTCGCGAATTCGCGTTCACCTTGAACAACATTGATATCAACGGCTGTTTGATTATCTGAATAGGTTGAAAAGATTTGTGATTTTTTTGTTGGAATTGTTGTGTTTCTTTCAATTAATTTTGTCGCGACTCCACCAGCCGTTTCAATTCCTAGTGAAAGAGGGGTGACATCTAACAGTAAAACGTCAGTTACGTCACCGGCTAACACACCACCTTGAATCGCGGCGCCAAGAGAAACAACTTCATCAGGATTAACAGATTTGTTTGGTTCTTTTCCAAAGAAGTTTTTTACCATTTCCTGAACTTTTGGAATTCGTGTTGAACCACCAACTAAAATTATTTCATCAATTTTATCTTTTGTTATATCAGCGTCTTCCATTGCTTGTTTGCATGGGGAAAAAAGTTTAGTAAAAATATCAGAACAAAGATTTTCGAATTTTGCTCTTGTTATTTTCATGACTAAATGTTTTGGACCACTCGCGTCAGCGGTTATGTATGGAAGATTAATTTCTGTTTCTGTTGTGGAAGAAAGTTCTATTTTTGCTTTTTCAGCCGCTTCTTTTAAACGTTGCAAAGCCATTTTATCTTTAGTTAAATTAACGCCTTGTTCTTTTTTGAATTCATCAACCATGTAACTGATTAATTTTGAGTCGATATTATCACCGCCTAAATTTGTATTACCGTTTGTTGATCTTACTTCGACAACACCATCACCAACATCAAGAATTGAAATATCAAATGTTCCACCACCAAAGTCGAATACCGCGATTGTTTCGTTTTTCTTTTTATCTAAACCGTAAGCAAGAGCGGCAGCGGTTGGTTCGTTAATTATTCTTTTAACTTCTAATCCGGCAATTTTACCGGCATCTTTTGTCGCTTGTCTTTGCGCGTCGTCAAAATACGCTGGAACTGTAATTACGGCTTCAGTTACCGTTCCACCTAAATAACCTTGCGCGGCTTGTTTTAGTTTTTGTATAATTGCCGCGGAAATTTCTTGTGGTGTATGAATTTTACCTTCAATTTCCACTGAAATATCTCCGCCTTTTCCTTCTGTTAATTTGTAAGGAGATTGTTCTAACTCTTCTTTGCTTAAGTCGGAAAACTTTCTACCGATATATCTTTTAATTGAATAAATTGTGTTTTGCGCGTTTGTTACAGCTTGTCTTTTCGCGACAGCTCCAACTAAACGTTGACCATCTTTTGTGAACGCGACAATTGATGGCGTGGTGTTCGCGCCTTCCTGATTAGGAATAACTTTTGGTGAACCACCTTCCATTACTGAAACAACAGAGTTTGTTGTACCTAAATCGATTCCTATAATTTTTTTCATATTTTTCCTTTATTTTTAATGAAAAACACATATAATTTACAAAACTTCAAATTTTTAAGAAATAATCTTAGTCCTTTAGTGTAGATCTGTCAATTAAATTGTCAAAAAATCTTAGTGTGATCAACGAAGATATTTTTTGACAATAATTTCAAAACGAAAACAATAAACCTTTTTAATATTGATAGATTTGCGGTTATGTAAAGCTTGTGTCGTATAATATTGGCCTGCGCGCGCATTTTGATTTGTGTTACTTGTTTTTCGATCCTGTTTTTGCGCGCTATTTGTATACAAAATTGTAAAGATGGCTAATCATGCGTTCCTTTATAATACATTCAACCCTTCGCGAAAACACCATTTTTGCGCTCCGTCTGCCACCTCCAGCCATCTTTAACGTAAGTGTAACTCTGTGAGCTTTAAAGCTTTTCAAGCTTTGGGGTTTTTGAAAGAAAAGAAGAGGGTGAAATAGTATAATGTGAATGTTGTAAGAATTTATTGAAAGTTTTCTTGGGGCTGAGGTTTTACCGTTAGCTTTTAAGTTTTAAATTATTGTTTTTTATTTTATGAAAGAAAGTGGAAGTGTTCTTATTCCGGGTGTTTTGATGGGGCTGGAGGTCTTGACTACGTGATAAAATCTTTGAAAGTGCGAGACGAAAGAAACTTGAAAGCATTGTGAAAAAGTACAATTTGATTTTTACTTATATACCTATATATCCATATACCCAACAACAATAGAATCAACAACAAATTATAAAAACGATCGCCCATAAAAAGGTGGGGACAAAGACTTATATTTATATTTTAGATTGTACGTATGTGTATAGTTAGAAAGCCGATAATTTATATATACATGTACATACATGTACACGCGTTAAAATTAAAAATAAGATTAACGAACCAATCCACGTCTAATATAAAAACAAACTAAAATAACCAATCCACGTTTATTTAGATTAAGTTTTAATGAATGTTTTTATTTTTATAAATGTTATTGAAAAACAAATAATAAATAAAACATTACCGGATGTTAATAAATATAACTTTTAATATTCCTAAAAAGGGAAGTAGGGCGGCAGCTCGTTTTTTAGAATCTTTTTTCTAGGTCTAAGTTTTCATTTAATTTTTGAGAATATACAAATTAGCTCTCTCTTTAGCTATTTTCATTTGTTCTTCAAATGCTTCTTCATGTCCTTTTTTGTATAAAGTCCTAAATAAATCGGATACAGCAAACGATTCACTCAGTCTATAACTGTCACACGCCGCCTTCGTTGCTACTTTGAAAATTTTTTGTTTAAGTTCCTCATCCGATACCATGTCTATGTTCTTAACCAAAGTATTGAATTGATGTAATGCAGGATTAGATTTATCTAATAAATGATTAGGAAGTTCGGAAGAATGCGCTAATTCAAAATTGTTACTTATTGCCTCTAGCGCAGCTTCGAAAGCTGGCTGATATTCTTGTTGAAATAAAGCTTCGAATAAATTTAATGCTACCAGACGAACCATTTTATTTTTATAGCAAATATTAACTCTAGCTTCTTCCGTTGCTTCTTCGTAGTTTTTTCCTGCTTCGACTAAAGCCTTTAAAAAAATTAACTTTTGTATACAAATAGCCGAATCGTCTGATCCATAGACAAAATTACTGAAAAAATCTAGTGTCATCTGACGGATATTGCCATTTTCAACATAGCTTTCTGCTTCCGGTACTACTATTTGTAATGCTTTTCCTTTTTTAACTAAAATCTTAAAAAAGCTTGCTGTATTCTCATCTCCAATATTGTCTTCTGCTTTTTGCGCTGCTATTTGTAATATAACAATGAGTGTTCGAAATGCTTTCTTACGAATATCAGTATCATTATGCCACAAATTTTTACATATCGCCTTAGCTGCGACAAAAGCCAGAACCTCCTGGTCTATGTAACTAGGACAAGTTTTTAAAATCTCTCTTGCTGTATCCATAAAATCTTTTTTATCTGATCGCTCTAAAACTTTTAAGAAAAATTCTTTCTGATTCTTAGAATTTACATCTGGCCATTCCGAAGAAGTTTCTTCTAGAATCTCTAATGCGCGTTCTAAACTTGTTATAGGGATCCCTTGCATTCCAAACAAGCTTGGAACGCCTGCGGAAAGAAAAGTAGATAAAAATAAAACCTTTAAAATTGTTTGTTTTAAGTTTTTCATAATATTTGCCCCTGTTTTTATAAAATAGTTTTTAAATTGGCCTTTTTGCCTTTATCTTACGTGTAATTCTATCCTATCTGAAATATAAAAACAAAGGCTTATCGCCTAACGTTAAAAAGTATAAATTTTCACTGTTTTTAGATGCTAAACTTAAATTTTCAGCTAAATTGTTTGACTTGAAACTGTAACAATTGTTAAATTATGTTCCTGCCGTCATCATATTTCATAGAAAGGTGTTGCTATGTATAACAGAATTCTACATTTACCTCTTGAAGGAAAAAGTAGTATTTTTTTGTTTGGGTCGCGAGGAACAGGTAAAACGTCGTGGCTTAAAGCCAATTTGCCTGATTCTTTGTATTTTGATCTGCTGGATTTTTCTATTTACAGTTCATTTTCTGCTGATCCATCAAGGTTGGAGAGTTTAATTCCCTCCGGATACAATGATTGGATTATTTTAGACGAAGTTCAAAGAATTCCTGAATTATTAAATGAGGTGCATCGCCTCATAGAAAATCGTGGTTACAGGTTTATTCTTACCGGATCAAGCGCTAGAGGTTTAAGGAAAAAGGGGGTAAATCTTCTTGCGGGCAGAGCTCTTACATATTATATGCATCCTTTAACGATTCAGGAATTGGGTGATGACTTTAATTTAGTTCATGCTTTGCAATTTGGTCTTTTACCCGCTGCGGCTACTCATTCAGATCCAAAAAAATACCTGGAGAGTTACGTTCAAACATATTTGAGAGAAGAAGTTCTTCAGGAAGGACTAACAAGAAATATTGGCGCGTTTAGTCGTTTTTTAGAAGTTGCCGGCTTTTCTCAAGGAAGTGTTTTGAATTTTTCAGAAATAGCGCGAGAGTTATCTTTAAATAGATTAATGGTTGCGGATTATTTTAATATTTTAGAAGACCTTTTATTGTCGTACAGAATAGATGTTTTTTCTAAGCGAGCGAAAAGAAAACTGGTCACGCATCAAAAGTTTTTTTTCTTCGATGTTGGAGTGTATAAAGTTTTACGTCCAACCGGTCCTCTTGATACGATTGCGGAATCAGATGGAGCCGGATTGGAAACTCTTTTTTTGCAATCACTGAAAGCTATAAATGATTACTTTGATTTAGGTTATAAAATATATTTTTGGAGAACCCACTCAGGAACAGAGGTTGATTTTGTAATTTATGGGCCGCGAGGAATTCATGCTTTTGAGATAAAACATGCGCAAAAACTAACCGGCAAAGCCTTTCGAGGGCTTTCAAAATTTCATGAAGATTATCCGGAATCAAAGTTACATTTATTGTATCTGGGAAAAAATAAAGAATTCCATGGAAATATAACAGCGATTCCATTTGAACAAGCTTTAAGAGATTTGCCTGAATTGATTAGTTGATTTAAAAATCACAATTTTTTATATAACCCGAAAAATAATCCAAAAAATTAACGCGACTGAAACGTCAAACAAAATATATAAAGGCCGGCTTTTAAACGTCGGCCTTATTGCTTACAATGTATGTGGAAATAAACCCTCTTTTTTTACAGTCTTGAATTTTCGGTGAAAAGTTAGTTAGATTAAAAAAAAATAATAATTTTTTAGGGAGAGTTTGCAATGAAAATAATAATTAAAGTTTTGTTATTTGTTACGTTTATTTCCAATATTTTATCTTTATACTCCATGAAACAGCCGATGAAACAGATTGAAACAAATAACAACGATGAGTTTAAAAAATCTGAACCAAAAATATGTTCTATATCAGAATTGCCGGATGAGCTCACTCTAATGATTTTTGATTATTTTTCTTCCGGTGAAACTAATCTGAATGATGCATTAAAGTTTTTGAAAAAGATTTGTAGCATTAATAAAGATTTTAGGCGTATTGGAACCGATAAAATATTTCAAATTAAGTTTTTTAGGCGTGTCTTAGAAAAATCCGTTCCCATAAGATTTATGGATACTGCAATTGATTTTTTTGATAAAAATCTTAAGCTTCCTTTTTATGTCAATCCAGAGGCATTTTTGTCAGTGGCAACTGAGGCCGCTCAGGAGAATATTATGCATCAGAAGGCTTTGGTTTATCGGCGCGCATTAAAATTATTCGTAGAATTGGTTAAAAAAGATAAAGCTTTTGAACCAGCAGCTCAGGCGGCAGTAGATAACATTTCAAGTGAAGATTGGGGCGTTAGTTGGAGTGCATTAGAATTATTCATAGAATTGGTTAAAAAAGATAAAGCTTTTGAACAAGCGGCTCGGGCGGCAGTAGATAACATTTCGAGTGAGTCTCCGGGTACTCGTTATGGCGCATTAGGATTATTCATAGAATTGGTTAAAAAAGATAAAGCTTTTGAACAAGCGGCTCAGGCGGCAGTAGATAACATTTCGAGTGAGTCTACGGGTGCTCGTTATGGCGCATTAGGATTATTCATAGAATTGGTTAAAAAAGATAAAGCTTTTGAGCAAGCGGTTCAGGCGGCAGTAGATAACATTTCAAGTAAATCTTCGCAGGCTCGTGAGAGGGCATTAGAATTATTCAAAATATTATTTGAAAAAGATAAAGCTTTTGAACAAGCGGCTAAGGCAGCAAAAGAAAATATTTCAAGTGAATCTTGGGACGTTAGTTGGAGTGCATTAGAATTATTCATAGAATTGGTTAAAAAAGATAAAGCTTTTGAACAAGCAGCTCAGGCAGCAGTAGATAACATTTCAAGTAAATCTTCGATGGCATTAAAATTATTCATAGAATTGGTTAAAAAAGATAAAGCTTTTGAACAAGCGGCTCAGGCGGCAGTAGATAACATTTCAAGTGAAGATTCGCAGGCTCGTAAGAGGGTATTAAAATTATTCAAAATATTATTTGAAAAAGATAAAGCTTTTGAGCAAGCGGCTAAGGCGGCAAAAGAAAATATTTCAAGTGAGTCTTCGGGCGCTTGTTATGGCGCATTAGAATTATTCATAGAATTGGTTAAAAAAGATAAAGCTTTTGAACAAGCGGCTCAGGCAGTGAGTGAGGAAATTAGTAATCCGATTGATTTGATTAAGATGAAAGCTTTGAAATTGTTTAAACTCTTAAAGGAAAAAAAGAAGAACAAAATATAATAGAAAAAATTAACAATATTTTATCTGTTAAAAAATTGCGTTGCAACGTAAAAAAGTAATCCAATTGTTATATCAAACAAAATATATAAAGGGCGGCTTTTAAACGTCGGCCTTATTTTCCATCTATAATACGCATGAATTGAAAGAATAATGAAACTTAATATTTGTATGAAAACAATGCTTAAAAGAGTGAGAACAGGTGACGTGATTGGTCTTGATAAAACAAATAAGTAAAAAAGCGCAAATTCAAAAAGTTTGAAGAATAAAAATTTATGCGGTTTTTCTTCCAAAGTATAAAATTGTTCATAAACAATAAAAAAATGTTCCGTTAAAACAATTAATAAAAATACAAATGAAAACGCGATTGCGCTTTGCGCGACGTGATCTAATGATACTTTTAATCCAAGTAAGTTCTTATAATTAAAAATTAAAAAAATTATTACAAAATACATGAGTTGGTTGAGTTTTTGTGAAAGCATTGAAAAAACTTCTTTTTTTACTTTATAAGTAGATGATTTTGTTGTCGCGAGCAAAGCATTGCCTGAAAAACTTATTGCGGCTTTAATTACGGCTTTGGCGGAATCCGCGATTAAACTAGAAAACTTTAAAATCCCTGCTTGTGGAATTCCAAAACGAATCGCGAAGATTGGTGTTAAAAAATTACCTGTAAAAAAGTTTTTAACAATTTGATTTGGATAAGCCAACAATCTGTTTTTTATTATTCGTTTGTAAATATGTGGCGGTAGATTGATCTCTTTATTTGGTAGAGTTTTATAGTATTTAAACGTTAGATAAATAAATATTGTATTTACCAAAATAGCGTTTATTAGAAATGGAATAAAAATTAAATTCAGTGACATTTTAAAATTGAAAAACAAATATAGCGTCCAGATAAAAATATAATAACAACAGGTAAAAATTGTTTCTAAAATTATTACTTGTTTGTTGTAAAAAACATAATGCAAAAATGCCCTGAAAAAAATTCGTATTCCCTCAAAGACAATAAGTAAAGATAGCAAAATTAAAAGGACGAAAGGTATCTGATTAAAAAGGCTTTTTGAGTATAAAGTGGTTGCTATTAAGCTCGCGAAAATAAATAAAGGAATTTGTGGTAAGAAATAAAAAGAAAACAACTTTTTAAAATTGTTTTTACTTTCCGTAATATAACTTATAAACGGTGGAAGAGCCGTAGTTGCCGCAAAATCAGAAAAATAAATTGTTACATAAGTTATAGAAAAAATTATGCCCATTTTTCCGAATTCAACAGGCGATAAAATATATAATAAAAACGCATTATGAATAATTTTTAAAGCTTCAAAAGCAGTACTTCCAAAGACATTCCAGCGAAAGCCGATATGAAATTTTTTTTTCGCGTTTTGCGTTAAATAAAAATCTTGTTTTTCAGTTGTCATGCAATTTAACCTTTTCATTTGGTAAAAAACAATTATAACGATCAATTGCTTTAAGTAAAATTTATTATGCAAAGACTGCTTCCGATAATAATTATATTTATTTACATAATTTAAGTTTTTAGTAAAAATAATTATCCTCAAAAAAAGAAATACTAATGATTTTTGTGAATTGCCGATTCAGAGGTGATTATAAAGCGGTGATTTTCGAGGTTTTGATATTTTGAATTATTCTAATTTTCTAGTTGCTGAACCATTACCAAGATTAGAAAAGTCTTAAATTTTTGATTTTGAACCTCTACCAATTATATGCCCTTCTAGGTCGTGTAATTGTGGCACGCATATTCGTGTGTTTTCATCCTGGCAAGAATCTTTGCAATTGCTTTTATTTTAAATTCTTATTTACAATCCAAGTGATGACATTATTGTTTGTAAATTATTTTAGCCAAATTCATATTTATAAATAATTAACATTATTTTCTAATCATAAATTTAAGCAAGACAAGGAAATTCCAATTATGATCATCTTTAAATGTTTTGTATTTGTAAATATGCTGAA
>JAUWHS010000125.1 GCA_030605785.1 bacterium | reverse complement strand
AAATTGAAGTTAAAGCTTTAAGAAAACTTCGACATCCATCAAGAAGTAAAAAGTTGCAAACTTTTTTTGATAAAGAGTTTGATATTTCTCCGTCAGATGTGATCGAATAAAATTTATTTTGTATATGAAGCAATGCCGGCGACGATTAAATTAATCGTCGCCGGCTTAGTTTTTATAAAATTTCGCAACTACTGATTAATGTTCCAAACCATCCATCACGATTGTTCCCTTCCCCGAAAAAAGAAAAATTGATAACTATTGTTTCTTATACAAAAAAATGAAGCTTCAAATCAAGATTATGCAATTAATGCAAGTTCAATAGTTAATATTCAAGTTCGCCGTATTCATAACCATCAGGTATACATAACAATGTATTTAAGATCTTGGAAAACTTTGATTTTTCTTTTTGATATGGCATTTCGAACCAAGAGTTCTCATCAATTTTATTTTTGATAGCATCAATTATTGCATCTTGACCTTTTATAACCATTATTTCCATTGTTCCGCAAACTTTTTCAAACTCTTCATTTGAATAATCAAATTTTAAAGTTGATTCAGGAGTGTAACAAGGAAAATAAATTATTGTTGGTGGTGTTTGTTGGCTTGGATTTTTTTTATCTTGTTTATCAAAAACAGAAACGTTGTAAGTTTGTTGTGGTGTTGAAAAAGAATAAATTTTTGGATTTTTTAATGTTGGAAATGGCAGTCCATATTCCCGCGCATAATCCTGCATTGTTTTGAGTTCAGGATAACCGGATTTTGTTGAATCATCTGCGGCGTCACAAACTATAAAAATATCAGGTTTCCTATCCAGATTATAAAGAGGAATGAATGGTAAATTAATCATAGACATTCCGGAATCCGCGACAGTTATTTTTTCTAAATTATTTAATGGATAACCGTTCATGTTATAAAAAAAATTATCAACATTCGCTCTTAAAAAACGATCTTTATAAATTTTTAATTTTTCAGCGACCCAATTTACAAAATCTTTAAACCATGCGGATTCTGAACTTTCCGCTATTTGATCCAAGATATCAGCAAAACTTATTGAATAAGCGCTTCCAAAAATTCCAAAAAAGGAACCTAAACTTTCTTCGGAAAATATTTTTTGGCTTGCGCCATTATTAAATGGACTTTCAAAAGCATGTGTTGGTATGTAACCTCCAAGGTTTGTTTTGTAATCAATAAAACCTGTTGTGTATGGATTTGTTTCCATGCAATAGTATGGCCAAATATTACAAACATCAGAAGTAAAAATTGGAAAAGGGAACCATATTGAATTGTCCAATGTTTGACGAGCTCCCGCGAATGTTAATTCTTGTTCTTGACCATAAAGATCGCTTAATAATCTATTAATAATTATTGCTCCCCATAAATCTGAGGTTTGAAGAGAATCCTCGTTGTTTAAAAATTTTTGTAATAAATGGTTTTCGATCGATTTTAAATTTAAAGTTTCAACATCCCAAAAATTACAATTTGTTTTACCTTTTAAATATTTTTTTAAATCTTCAAGATATGTTTCCATTGATTGCATTGATCCAAAATAACCGGTCAGACTCAACATTAAACCTAAAAGCCAGGTCGAGCCCGAAAGAGTTGAAATGTAAGTTGAGGCGTCAATTAATGAATGACCATTTCTTGTAATTTTTGATGCGCCAAGTAAAAAGCCAAGAGACATAATCATTGCATGATATCCGCCGCCACTAAAAATAAAAGAAATATTTGGAATATTTTGATCTGAAAGGTTATTGAGACCTGTTAAATTTTCAATAGCGTTTTTTACAAGAGTCGATCTTTTATCAATGTAACTTTTTTCCCAGGTACTTTTTTGCAAACTTGTATCAACATATTCAGAATAATTTGGTTGATTGTAATATTGTTGTTCAGCTGCATAAATTGGTTGATGATATTGCGCCTGAATGTTTATGAAAAATGAAAAAATTAATAAAAGAGATAGTAAAGTTTTTAAAAGCTTCACAATTTCTCCTAAAGTTAAAAATGATATAACTTACTTTTATTCAAAAGCATTATAATACATTAAGTTGTTATTTAAATAACTTTTTAAAATCAAGAGTTTTGTTTTGCGAATATTACATTTAATTACAAGTCTAAAAATTGGAGGAGCGGAAAGTTTTTTAGTCTATTTGCTAGAAAAATTTAAAAACGATGAAAATGAACACCTTCAAGGTGAACATTTTGTTATTTATTTTCATGACGGTCCAAATGTTGAAAAAATAAAAAAACTTGGATTTCCAACATTTAAAATCTCAGGAAAATTCAAACTTTATGATCCTTGGTTTTATTTTCGATTAAAAAGTTTAATAAAAAAAATACAGCCGGATTTAATTCATAGTTCTTTATGGTCGGCCAATATTGTTGGTCGAATTATCGCGAAAAAATTAAATATTCCAATTATTTGTGATTTACACAATGATTCTAGTTTTAATGGTAAGTTTCGTAATTTTTTAGAAAAACGAACTATTAAAATTCCACGAAAATTTGTGGCTGTTTCTAATTTTGTAGGGGAAAGTTTTAAGAGTAGTTTTTTAGCTATATCTAAAGATAAAGTTACCGTAATCCAAAATGGAATTGATTTTGAATCATTGCGAAAAAAAGCATTTGAAAATCAATTAAAAAGAACAGACCTTGGTTTTACCCAAAAAGATTTTATTGTTGGCGCGATTGGTAGATTAGAGCCAATCAAGTCATTTGATGTTTTAATAAAAATTTTTTCTAAAATTAAAGAAAAGAGAATAAAACTTTGCGTTGTTGGTGATGGTTCTCAAAAAAATGGATTAATTAAATTGACTAAAGATTTAAATTTGGAAGATAAAGTTTTGTTTGTTGGGCAACGAGATGATGCTTATAGGTTTTACCCATTGTTTAACTGTTTTGCGATGACTTCGAAAACAGAAGGTCTTTCAATTGCTTTACTTGAAGCTCTTTCATTTGGTTTGCCAATTTTAACTACTCATCAAAATTTA
>JAUWHS010000008.1 GCA_030605785.1 bacterium | reverse complement strand
AAATTGAAGTTAAAGCTTTAAGAAAACTTCGACATCCATCAAGAAGTAAAAAGTTGCAAACTTTTTTTGATAAAGAGTTTGATATTTCTCCGTCAGATGTGATCGAATAAAATTTATTTTGTATATGAAGCAATGCCGGCGCCGTTTAATTAAGCGGCGCCGGCTTCGTTTTTATAAAATTTCGCAGCTGCTTATTAATTTTCCGAACCATCCATTTCTATCGCCCGTTTCCGGATAATCTAATGAAATAATATCTTCATAAAACCATGATGATTCGTCACTTTTAGTTTTGGTTTTATTTTTTATTGTTTTAGAAATAATATCTTTTGCTCCTGAGACTATTGAAGCCATTGTGTTACAAAGTTCATCGAATTCATCTTGCGTGTATTCAAAATCTAAAGTAGCCATTGCTGTTGGGTTTGGAAAATAAATTACTGTTGGTTTGCCAGATTCTTCATAAACTAAAAATTCTTTGCTTGTTGCAGGATCTATAATTATTTGAGGGTCATTTAAATTTGGAAAAGGAATATTATTTTTGCGCGCATAATTTTTGGCTTTGTTTAGTTCTTGATATCCGCCAATTTCCGTTCCTGATGTTGCGTCGCAAACTATAAAAATATCTATGTTTCGTTCCATTTCGAAGAGAGGAGGAAAGGGTAAATTAAAATCCATTCCTGCATCAACAAGAGTTAGTTTTTTATCATATTTTAAATTTGAATGTTCCATTTTGTATGAGAAGTTGTTAATTTGAGCTGCCAAAAGTCTTTGATTTGTTAAATCTAAATTAAAGTAATTTCCTATTTTACCTAATATTTCATTAATGCCATCTATTAATTCTGAACTTGTATGATCGTCTGCATCTTGTGAAGTTATACTATAGGCGCTTCCGAATAAACCTAAAAAAGATCCTAAAGTTTCTTCGGGATATGGTCTACCTTTAGATTCACCATTTTTAAATCGGCTTTCAAAGTAGCTTGTAGGAATAAATCCCCCGAGATAATCGCAACCGGTTGTAAATGGATTTATTTCTAACCATTGATAAGGATTATTTGGTCTTTGATTTGCAATTACGGTATTAAAAATTGGAAATGGAAAAGATTTGTTTTTGCTTAGATATTCGCGAATGTTTTTAAATTTTAATTTTTGTTCTTTCCCATTAAAATCTTCCATTAGCCTTGAAATTAAAACACTTCCATAAATATCAGAAAACTGAATATTTTCGTTGTAGCTCCATTTTTTAAATAATATTTTTCCAACATCATCAATGTTATTTAATTGATTCATATCAAACAGGTTTGTTGTCATTTTATTTTTTAGGTAGTCTTTGAAATGTGAAATGTTATTTTCTTGTAATGCTAAAAGAACTCCTGTTGTCCATGTTGAGCCTGAAAGTACGGAAATATATCTTGTCGCGTTAATCAAATTTATTTCTTGAGCGCCCAATAAAAAACCTAACGTTGCAATCATTGCTCTGCATCCACCACCACTACAAATCATAGCGATTGTTGGTAAATTATCACCTTCTATTTTACTGTCATTTATAAGTTCTCTTATTGTGTTTTTTTCCATTGTAGATCTTTGTTTTATATAATTTTGTTCCCATGGACTTGGAAATGAATTTGTTGATACTTTTGTGTTTGATTGTAATGAAGAAATATAAAAACTAAGTAGCGCAATAGAAAATATTATTTGTTTTTTCACGATTGTCCCCTTCCCCTAAAAAATGAAAAATTAATAACTATTGTTTCTTATACACAATCATGATGCTGTTAATCAAGATTTAGAAATTAACGCGAGTTCAAGAGTTAATATTTAAGTTTACTATATTCATAATCGTCGGGTATACATAACAATGTATTTAAGATTTTGGAAAATTTTGATTTTTCTTTTTGATCTGATATATCAAACCAGTTATTTGTTTTTTTATCAATTTTATTTTTGATAGCATCAATTATTGCATCTTGACCTTTTATAACCATCATTTCCATTGTTCCGCAAACCGATTCAAATTCTTCGTTTGAATAATTAAATTTTAAAGTTGATTCCGGAGTGTAACAGGGAAAATAAACTATTGTTGGTGGGCATTCTTTGTTTTTGTTTTTTTTATCTTGTTTATCAAAAACGGAAACTTTATAAGTTTGTTGTGGTGTTGAAAAAGAATAAATTTTAGGATTTTTTAATGATGGAAATGGTAAGTTATACTCTTTTGCATAATCCTGCATTGTTTTGAGTTCAGGATAACCGGATTTTGTTGAATCATCGGCCGCGTCACAAACTATAAAAATATCAGGTTTTCTATCCAGATTATAAAGAGGAAT
>JAUWHS010000102.1 GCA_030605785.1 bacterium | reverse complement strand
TTTTCTAAAGAGTCCACATCTGTATTTTTAAGTTCAATTTCTACAAGTCTCCCAAATGGTGGATAGTTAATAAGTTTTCTGTTTTCCATTTCATGTCTGCAAAAGTTTAAATATTTTGTTTCATCTAAATAATTAAATATTTTATGTTCTTGTGTTGCTTGGACGATTACAGTTCCTTCTTTTTGTCCTCGTCCGGTTCTTCCCGCGACTTGAATTAGTTTTTGCAATGTATTTTCTGTCGCGTTAAAAATGGGAAAGTGCAAATTCAGGTCTGCCCATAAAACTCCAACTAGTGTAACATTTGGAAAATGATAACCTTTTGTAATAACTTGTGTTCCAACTAAAATGTCAATTTGTCCATTTTTAAAATCTTCTACTGTTTGTTGCCAAGCTCTTTTTTTACTTGTTGAATCCATATCCGCGCGTTCGATTATTGCTTGAGGAAATAATTCAGATAAAATCTTTGTAACTTGTTGTGTACCTATTCCTTTTTTTAAAAAATCTTTTTCAGATGTCGAACATTCAGGACAATTTTTAGGCAATGCTTTTTTATAATTACAATAGTGGCAGACAAGTTCGCTTTGTGACGTTTTGTTGTGCAGCGTTAAACTGACTGAACAGTTTGGACATTGAAATATAAAACCACATTTTTTGCATTGAACAAAAAAGCTAAAGCCTCTACGGTTTATATAAATTATAATTTGTTCTTTTTTTTCTAGGCGATCTTCTATTTCTTTTTCAAGTTCTGTTGAGACCCAAAAGCTTTTACGTCGTTTTTGATTTTTTTGATTCAAAAGAACGAGTTTGGTTGTTGGAAATTGCCCACCAAATCTTTTTTTTAATTGAAAAAGCTTCCAGTTATTATTTTCAACATTATAAAGTGAATTTAAAGATGGAGTCGCGGAACCTAATAAAATTGGAATTTTATAAAAATGCGCGCGCCAAATCGCGAGTTCCTTACTGTTTACTTTTGGATGTTTTTTTTCCTGAAAACCTGTTTCGTGTTCTTCATCAATAATTATTAATCCCAAATTTGAAATTGGTAACATTATGGGAAGATGTACACCAATAATCAATATTGGTTTGTTTTGTAATAACGCTGACCATAATTCTTTTTTTTCTTTTTCTTTGCTTGCTGAATGAAAGCTGAATATTTGAATATTTGGTGGAAGTTGTTTTTTAAATAATATTTGAAATTGCATACTTAATGTAACTTCAGGAAGCAATAATATTGTTGTTTTGTTTTGTTTTATATTTTCAATTATTAGTTTTTTATATATTTCTGTTTTACCTGAACCGGTAACACCATGAAGAAGAACCGGATTGTAATATGGATTTTTAATACTTTTTTCAAAATGATTAATAACTTCCTGTTGTTCTTGTGTAAGATTTATCTTTTTTGGTTCTTCTAGTTTTATTAACTGTTTATTAATTTGCTCAGTTTCTTTTTTTTTATTTTTTAAAATAAAGTTACGAATTCGTTGATGGAAGTGAAGGGGGTTTACGAAATAAAATTCAGATATTCGTTTTATAAAGTTGTAATAATATTTATCTTGTGGGAATTCTTCTAATCCTATTGCTTGTTTAATTTTAAAGGTTGTGTTTTCCGGTTTTGTTTTGTAATGACCTATAATTAATGCCGGTAAAATACTGTTTTTTAAAGGAACGCTTATTACTTTACCAATTAAATTCTTTTTGTTTTTTAATTTTGTTGGTAATTCGTAAGTTAAGTTTTGAGGAAATCCTTTAAGCAGGCGAACTAGTATGTACATTTTCGTTTTGTTTCTCAAAGTTTTTATAAGCGTCTATTGATGGCATTACGGGATGATGAATTCTTACATAAATTTTACTGAATGGAAGTGGAATTTTAAATTGATCCCAACTCTTTTTTATTTTTATCGCGCATTGAGTTTTACAATCAACAAAAATTAAAGGAAGCTTTGATTTTGCCGCTAAATAAATTACGCCGCGTTGTAGTTTAAAAGCTGGCCCGCGAGAACCGTCACCAATAATACAGAGTTTTTTGTTTACATCTAAAATGTCTAAACCTTGCCGTACTAATTTAATTGATTTTTTGTAAGCCGAACCATACAAAATTTTAAAACCAAACTTTTGTAAAATATAACCAATAATTTTCCCGTCGCCGCTAGGGCTAACAATGCTGTATCCTATACTTTTTTGTTTTGAAAAGAAAAACATTCCCGGAATTATATTTTGATGCCAAAAATAAAAAACACCTTCCCATTTATTTAATGGAAGATTTGTTTGTTTATCAATTTCTACTTCTAATCGATAAGTTTTAAATAAAAGTTTTAAGTTTAAGTAGAAAAGATTTTTTAATATATAACTTGAAATTCGATTGTTTTTTATATGGTTTGTTATTTTTTTTAAAATTTTTACTTTTGTCATTTACTTTTTTCCTAAGATTTAATTTTGAAAATGTAATTTAGCATAATTTGATTTTTTTAATTAGATTTTAATAGATTTTTCTGTTTGGGTGTTATTAACTATTGTCATTAAGGTTTTGTAATGGTAGAATCGTGTTACTTTTTCGAATGGTATAATCTTTTTTATAATAAAATATGTTTAGGAAGTTAGATGAATAAAAAATTATTAACTATAGTTGTCTTTAATTTTTTGATTTTTTCATTTCAATTAAATTCTATGAAAATACGAGAAATAGAGATACCTAAGAAGTTTGAGGTTGATGATGGTTTAACCTGTTCGCCTTTTTCTTGTGGTACTCCACCAATAAATCCATCTTGTTTAGGCAGAGCATTTGATTTTGAAGAGATTTGTTTAAATTCCGATCATGAATTAGCGTCTTTTTCTTCAGGTGATTTGAATGATTTTTTAAGAGTAAATAATTTATTGCAAGTTTCTATTTTTACAAAAGAGTGGTTAGAAAATTTTAAAAATACTGAAGGCTTTTTTAATAAAGGAGAAGTAGCGAATTTTTTTGATTTTTGTCCATCGTGGAAATCTATTTTTATTGCGGCTTATATTATTTGCAATTATTGTGATGCGTCAAGTTCTTATCATTTAGAAAATGATTTCTTAAAAAAAATTGAACAATGGTTTTGGCGATTAAGAGCCGTAAAAGACGGGGCAAAAGCAAATATTAAATTTTCAGAAGATAGAGTGGTGGGTTTTAGAGCACAATTTAAAACTGCTGTTCAAGTAGCTGAAGAAGAAAAACTGGATAATGTTAAAAAATACTTGGAAGAAAAAATAAATTATTATCAAAGAATTATTGTTGGTGAGATTTCTTGGGATGATGAAAGTGATGAAAATCAAAAAGATGAGAATGAATGTGAAGATGAGCAAGACTGTTATGAATTAACGCTTCGTGAAGATGATCGCTTAGATGAATTTTATTTAAAACCTCTTAAAGAGCATGGTAAAAGAGCTCAAAAAAAACGTGCTTTTAATAAAAGAAACAATTGGTTATTTGGAATAGAATAAATTTTAATAATATAAAAAGTGTTTTTAAACGG
>JAUWHS010000091.1 GCA_030605785.1 bacterium | reverse complement strand
TTTCGTTTTCAAGTTTCGCGGCTTGCTGCGTGGCCAATTTTTGCGCCGCAACTTGTTGCGCTTGTTGTGCGGCTAATTGTTGAGCTTGTTGCGCTTCAAGTTGTTGAGCTTGAATTACACTTTGTTGTTGAGTTTGTATTGTAGAATCTATATTTGTTATTTTTTGTTTTAAATCTTCAATTTCTTGTTTTTGTTGAGTTTGCTCTTGTTTTAATTGCGCAATTTCTTCTGATTGTTCATTTATTTTTGTTTTTAAATTTATGTCATTGGTAACCGGTGTTTGTGATATTTGTATCGATTCGTTTGTCGTTTGTGTTTCCGGATTTTGAATTGTTTGTTGTGGAACTGGCGCGCTTAAGTTCGCGAAAATTTCACCATTGTTTGTGACGCAAAAAACTATTCCATCATCATTAACCGATAAATCTTTAAATGATTGCATATTCGTTTCTTGTTTTATCCATGTTGAACTGTTCCATTTGACAAGATTTCCTTGAGTATTTATTCCCCAAATATTTTGCGCGCTTCCAACTGAGATTTTTTTCAAATCCGTTGTACTGGAAAATAATGTCCAAATTTTTCCACCCTGATGTTTATAAATTTTATTGTCTTGTCTGTTGATTCCTAAAATTAAACGTTCACCGACCTTTTTACTTGTCGCGATGTAGCTAAATTTATTTGTTGAAATTGGAAATGCGGACATTCCATTATTATTCGATTCAAAAACAACAAAATTTTTAGCCAATGGAATTATTAGTTTTTGACTATTAAGCGCGATTTGTTCAGATGTTAAATTTGTTGGTAACCATTGATTATTATTTGGATCATATTTAAATGTATTTTTTACTCCGGCCATATTTATACCCATTAATGTTCCATCACCGCCAACATCGATTTGGTTAATTCTGTACGGATTTTGTATTGGAGCCCATGGCGCGGGAGTTGTGGAAGGGGAGTATTTATAAATTGAAGTATTTGGATGTATACCGTAAACGACAAGTTGACCGTTTTGTTTGCCTACGGCAATATTTTTTAGTGTTCCCGGAATTTTAACAAATTGCGCGGTTAGTGATTGCGAAAATATTAAAAGTAAAATCAATGAAAATTTATTTTGTCTCCTCACTTTTTCTCCTTCTTTACTTAAAAACTTGCTATTTAAATGCCACCATATTCTTCAGTTTCTTCTTTAACTTCTATTTCTTCAATTGGTTTTAAAGCTTTTTCTTTTTTTATTGGTTTTGTGTCAATTTTTGAAGGCTTAGTAGTTTTAATAGGTTTTTCGGTCTTTGAAATATATGTTTGTTTATCCGGATCATTAATATTAGAAAGAGCTTCAAATGTAAAATATGCGGCTTTGTTTAATTCAGGAGCTTTTTTTGATTCTCCTTTTTTATTTTTATCTGTAGTTGCTCCTGTGCCGAATGAAATTTTTTGATCTTTTATTGATATCCAAAAAGATTCAAACTCATCTTTATTTGAAGAATTGTATCTTATTGTTGTAACTTTTTTACCGGATAGAGGACAAATGACTGTTCTGCCTTTGTATATTCTTATTTCGCAGATTTTATGTTCTTTTTTGTTTGATTGGTCAGTTTTTATTTCAGCGTCGTATAAATTTATTTTAAAATATTTATTTGAATTTTTTACTTTAAATTGTATTTCATTGTTTTCAATTGGTTCTTGTTCGGTTTCACCACGTAACAAATAAAGATTTGGATTGATTATGAATTTTTTTATTTCAAACCAATAATCTTTATTATTTTTTATGCCGCTTTCATCAGCTTCGCCAATAAATGGATAACCTCCGGATGTGGCCTTTATAAATCTTTCATGTTGTTGGTTATAGATTAAATAAGTATCTTTTTGATCTTGTACCGCAAGTAGTTGATATCGTCTATGATTATCATCATAAGCTGGATTTTGAGCTGCAATATAACTATAAACTTCACCGTTATCGCTACTATCTAACCAATATCTTTCTCCATTTAAATCAAAAGTTGTTCCTTTGGTTGTTATAAAATGTAACCAATCTTTATCATCAATATATTTTTTAATTTCTTGTTTGTTTATAATTTTTGAATAATCTTCTCTTGATTTCATAATTTTAAATATACTGCGGGTTGTTGTTGGTAAATCTAATGGTTTTATTTTTAATCCATAATTTTCAAAGAACTGATTGTATGAAGTGCTAAGATATTTATTTTGACCAACGTTTTTTATTGTTACTAAATCCGGTCTGTAAAAACCGGGTAACAGGCATTGTTGCGCAAGCTCATTTATATTATCAATTGTGTTTTCCTTTTCTTCTATATTTAAAGTGATTTCTTTTATTTCGAATTGAAAGTCAGATTGATCTTTTGAAATTTCAGTTTCAGTAAAGCCTGTTTCGATTTCATTAACAGTTTTTTTTAGGTAGCCTTTATTCTTAAATGGCAAAAATTTAAGATTATAGAAGTCTGTTTTTCCGGATACTTTGTCAAGTATGAAAAATTTATCATCAGATTGATCTATGCCAAAAAATATAGCTTTTTTATTTGCATTGTCACATGTTAGATAAGCTTGTGGATTAGAGCTTGTATCGTTTGTAATTGTTGCGCCGTTTAATGCTAGAAAACTGAATGCGTTTTCATTTTCTCTTTTGTTAATTTCAAAAACGCAGCTCATATTTGGTTCATCACTTAGTATAATGTTGCCGTAAAGATTATTGCCATGTTTGGTTGTTTCGGCGTCATTTTTTTGGAATGAAACATATTTGCCTGCGACTTTTATTGTTACCAGGGAGTGGGGCGTTAATTCGGCTGAGAGTGTTGGAGCAAGAAGTGTCGCGAAAAATATAAGCAAGATTTTGGTTACAAATTTATTTTGTTTGTTCACCTCTTTGTCCTTTTTTTTAAATGCCGCCGTATTCTTCTATTTCTTCCTTAACTTCTATTTCTACGGTTGGTTTTAAAGATTCTTTTTTTTCGATTTCATTCTTAATTTTTTCTGTTTTTGCCCTAATTGCATCAACCGTTTTTTCTTGTTTTATTCTTTTTTCTTTGTGTATGTCTATAACCGGTTTTGTGACAATTTTTGAGGACTCAGAAGTTTCTGTTGGTTCTGTTTTTTGAGGAATCTTAATTTGCTTGTCTCCAATTATTACAATTTCAAACATTTCATTTGGTGTTTCTTGTGTTGATGATGCCAAAGCTATGTTACCCAAAAATTCTGCTTGCTTATCAATGTTTCCTAATTGATGCGCTAATCCTGCTCTTGTAAGACCGCCGGAAGTTTCCCATGCGTCTTGAATTTTATTTCTAACATTATAAATGCACAATCTGTTAAATTCTTTGTTTTTTATGACAGTTCTATCTTTTTGACCTAATACTTTCCAGAGAGACGCAGGTATAATTTTATCATTAATTAGTTTTACGGGGTTCCCAAATTCTTCCCAAATATGCTCTTTTCCCGCTTGCATGAATAATCCGGTTTTAATATGTTTGAATGCGATTTCTTTGCCTCTTTTTTCAATTACAAAATGAGTGTCTTCATCCTCTTTCTTTTGTCCGGTTGCCTTTAAATAATTTTGTTGTTCCGGTTTTAAAAACATTCCGGTCGCGACATTTTTTAGAGCGATAATTTTTCCTGATTTGAGGACTTCAACCGCTTTTTTTTGTAATACTTCTTTTTTTTCGCCTAGTAGTTTTCCATAGGCAATTACATTCATTATTTCTAGTTTTGCGCCTTCAAGTCGACTTAGAGTAAAGAATTTTGCTTTTGCAAAATCTTCATTTTTTTTACTTATGCCAAGAACGTTTTGACCAATAATTGAATCTGTTCCAAATGTTACTTCATTGTTTTTTATTGTTATCCAGAAATTTTTAAAAGCCGTTTGATCAAGAATTGCTTTTTCTTTTACAAATGTTTGCCACCCTTTTTGAGTTCCAATCGCGACTGTTTTATTATTGTTGCCGCCAACAACAATTGGCATTAATAATTTTTTATCTTTATCCCAAAGGTAAATAAATAATGGCCCTGTTCCTTTTACCTGAAATTTTATGTGGCCATGACCCGGGGTAGAAAATTTATATTCGTCTTTGAATTGATCTTTTTTGGTTGGTAATAGAATTTCTTCTTTTAATTTTAATGGAATGATCGCGAACATCTCTTCAAGATTTTCTTTTTTTGTATATGGAATCGCGATTATTCCTTTAAGGTATTCTGGAACAGTTGTATGTTTTTCTACCGCACTATAAGATGCCGCGCGTGATGCTTCAATTGCTCCAGCGGTTATACCGCCGGCAATGTATGAACCAAATGCTACTGGTGCTGCGACAACGTATGCGGCAGCTGTTAAACCATGCATATCATTATGGCGCTTTTTGTGCCAAGCAAACATTTTTTCTCTATAATTCGCGAGTATTCCCTCAAAGCTGACAGCGGAAAGATTAAGTTTATTTTCATTACTTTCGATAAATAATTGTTCTAGCTCTCCTTTAATTGACCAATGTTCCCAAGATCCAAAACCTTTGTCAGTTAATACTGCCGGTCTATAAATCACATTCTCTTCCGGATTATCAACAAAACCTTCTTCTAAACCCTCCCATGTATAATCCGTGCTTGGCTTAATAAAACAATTTTTAATCGCGACAGATTTAAATCCAACTTCATTAAGTGAACGAATTATTTCAAATTGAGCTTTTCTGTCTTCAGGGTCTGTTCCATCTACGTGAATATAATTTTTATCTCCAACTTGCAAGAACTTATCTTCAGATAAACTTCTGATTAAAGCAATTGTTCCGCTTCTTAATTCAGCTAAAGCTTTATTTGTGTTAACTGCCACATTAGAAATGATTTCATTTTTTTTGTATTGTTCAGGTTGATTTTGTGTAACAGCCCAAACGTTACCGTCACTGTTTACGGAAACATCAGATATTCTAATCGGCTTATTAATTGAACTTGATTTCGCGACAAGACTTTTTTGTTTTTCCCAAATATTTGTATTTAAATTAAATTTAACTAAAGTGTGTTGAGCGTCAATTCCCCAAATATTTGTTTTTGATCCGACCGCGACCTTTTTTATTGTTCCATTAATTTTTTCCCAATGATCTTCATCCCAATAAAAAACACGTAATTTATTTGTTGTCGCGATAATTGTTCCATTTGTTCCTATTGAAATGCTTGTGAAAAAAAGTTTTTTACCTTTATCTAAATAGGCTCCCACTTGCCCCTGTTTTTTCGCGGTAACTACAACTTTGCCTTTTGTTGTTAATTCAGTCCATTTTTTTCCGCCATCTATTGTTTTGTAAATTTTACCTTTTTGCAGATATACCATTATGTTTTTATCCGCGATATCAAATTGTTCTGCCGGTTTATTCGCGATTGGTCGCCATTCGCTATTTTGCCATAAAACAGGAATACCTTTTTTATTTAAACCTCCAAGGGTGCCGTCATCAGAAATAACAATTTGTTTAACTCCCTTGTATTCAGGTTTTAAAATCCAGTTGCTTTTTAATAGGTCAAATTTATAAACATTGTTTTTTGAATCAATACACCAGGCAGCCATCATTCCATTTTCTATGCCAACGCTAATTTGATTGGCGTTCCCCGGCGCTTTTGTAAAAATGTTTTGATTGAAAATAGAAAAAACTTTTTTCCCATCATTGTTTTTGTTGTTTTTCGTTTCCTGAGATAAAAGTGGGGTGGTTAAAAAAATTGTTGTTAGAATTGTAAGAACTATTTTGTAATTTTTTTTCATTTTCATCTATTTCTCCTTTTTTTGTTTTTATTGCGTCGAAGCCTCGCTTGTCCGCCATAGTGCCGCTATTCTGGTACGAAGGCGGGAGCTTTGTCGAGAGGCGAAGACGAATCCTTTTATATTTTGATTTACAAACTTGTTTAAGTTTTAAAAAAAAATGTGTTCGCATGCAATGGTTTAATAAAAGAATGGCGCTGAGTATGTACTCAGCGCCCTGGAATTACAATTATGTTTTGCCGTAGATTTTGTTTTTAACTTATTGTTATCTTCTTGGTATTACTCTTCGGCCTCGTTGTTGTGTTCCGACCTGTCTTCCACCTAAACTTGTTGTTGTTCTTCCTCTTGTTGTCCTTCGAGGAGGAAGTCCTCCAGGTCCTCTTATTTGTGCAGGTATAGCGGCGGGTGTTGTTGGAGTTGCTGTCGGAGTAACTTTGAGAGTTGAATCAGCTAAAAGTTTTAGCAATACTTTAGACCTAATCGGTAATAATTTCGATGTTGTCGCGATTAATTTATTGATAACACCTTTTAATGCCGCAACTTGTTTGTCAGTTTTAACTTTTTCCAGTTCTGTTGTAAGTAATTCAAAAACTAAGTTATCTAATCCTGCTTGTATTTCTGTAAGTTTTTCCGGTGTTATTTGTTTGACAATTTTCGGTGTCGCGAAAGCTTGCGC
>JAUWHS010000052.1 GCA_030605785.1 bacterium | reverse complement strand
ATGGATCCTCTTCTTTTTTAACCTCAACAGCAGGTTTAACTTTTTGGGAAACCTCTTTTTCATCATCAACTTTTTCACTCTCAATATGTAACTGTTTAGTTTGCAAGGTTTGTAACTGCAAGAATTCTTCTAAAATATCATCAACACAACTTACAATTTTCGCTCCATGCTTAATAATTTCATGACAACCCAAACTTAATTCATCATAAATGCTACCGGGAACCGCAAAAACCTGTCTTCCTTGCTCTAACGCAAAATGCGCGGTAATTAACGCTCCACTTCTTTTTGCGGCCTGAACAACTAAACAACCTTGCGACAGCCCTGAAATAATCCTATTTCTGGCTGGAAAGTTTCCTTTATCCGGAGGACTTTGCAATGAAAATGGCGAAACCAGACAACCTCCATTTGTAATTATTCTTTCAAATAATTTTTCATTTGAATATGGGTATAAATTCAAAAGTCCGGAACCTAAAACAGCAATTGTTTTGCCACTATAATTTAAAGTTGTTTCATGCGCCATAGAATCCGCGCCAATTGCGCCACCACTAACAATTTGCCAATTGTTTGAAATTAATTCCGGAACAAAACTTTCTATAACCTGTTTTGCATAATTATTAGATTTTCGCGCGCCAATTATCGCTAGGTTTTTAGATCCATTTAAAATATTTGCCCCCTTACAATAAAGAATTATTGGTGGAGCGTAAATTTCTTTTAAAAGTTCAGGATAATCAAAGTCTAAAAAAGAAAGTAATTTAACTTGGTGTTTTTCAATTAAGGCCAACTCTTTTCCTAAAGATGAACGGTCTTGCAAACCATCATAAATTTTTTTTGCGATATTTTCAGTTAAACCAAAAAATTGTATAAAATCATAAACTTTATATTGATATAAATTTTCTAAATTAACATTTAGATTTCTAATTTGAGAATTAGTTTGATTTTGAGAAAAATCATCAAAAAACTTTTTAATAACTTTTAAAACGATTTTAGGCCCAACCCCAAAAATTAACGATAAGTGCAATAAAACCTGTTTGTTTTTATCCATATTTCTTTTAAAATACATGCCACCCTAAATTGGGTGGCATGTAAATACTTCCTAAAAAATTGAATTTTATTTTTCTGTCTTTTCTTCTTCTACTTCTTCTTCTTTTACACCGTTATCCTCAAACGCGACAACAGAAGAAAGAATTTGGTCACGATCTAACCTTACCAATCTGACACCTTTAGCTTGACGACCCATTGTTCTAATTTCTTGAGACGACAATCGGATTATTTTTCCATTGCTATCGATTAAAAGAAGATGTGATTCATCTGTAACTTTAGTTAATCCAATTACATCTCCATTTCTAAAATCCGTAGGAATTGTTCTGACACCCATTCCGCCTCTATGCGCAACACGGAAATCTTTAATTCTTACTCGTTTTCCGTAACCCTTTGATGTCGCGAAAAGAATACTTCTGTCATCATCAACAACTTCAAGACCGACAACAAAATCACCCCTTCTTAATCTTATTGCTCTTACGCCGGCAGCTTGCCTTCCCATAGAACGAACTTCACCCTCTTTAAATCTAATTCCATAACCTTTTGCCGTCGCGACAACAATAGAATTATCTCCTGAACTTATATCACAAAACGCGAGTTCATCGTCACCACGAAGCCCCAAAGCTTTAATTCCCGTACTTCTAACTTTTGCAAAGGCCTTAGCATCTGTTTTTTTAATTACACCATGCTTTGTAATCATTACAAAAAATTTATTATCCATCTCTGTTGCGCGCAAGCAAAGAAGTTTAACAATTTTCTCACCTTCAGGAAGTTGCAACAGATTAACAATTGCGCGACCTTTAGCTAATCTTGACGCTTCCGGAATCTGGAAAACTTTTAAATTGAAAATTCGACCCTGATTAGTAAAGAAAAACAGATCATCGTGGTTTTTTGTAACAAATAAATCAAGAAGAAGATCTTCAGCCTCTCCCAAAACTCCCATTCCTTTTTTCCCTTTACCACCACGATGCTGAACAGAGTAAGTTTCTAACGGAACTCGCTTTATATAACCCTTTCTTGTAAGAGTCACAACAACTTCTTCATCCGGAATTAAATCTGCTTCGCTAAGATCACCCTCAAATGTTTCTTCTATTATTGATTTACGAACATCGGCATAACTTTTTCGAATTTGATCTAATTCTCCAATTACTACTTTTTTTAATTCTTCCGGTTCAGCTAAAATTAACTCTAATCCTTCAATGACTACTTTAAGCTCTTTTCTTTCGACATGAATTTTGTCTTGTTCCAAACCGGTCAAGCGTTGAAGACGCATTTCTAAAATAGCTTTTGCTTGAATTTCTGTTAATTTGAATTTTTTATTTAAAGAAATTACTGCTTCTTGCGCGCTTTTAGACTTTTTGATAAGTTCTACTGCTTCATCAATGTTATTAAGAGCAATAATCAAACCATCAAGAATATGGGCTCTCGCTTTATTTTTAGCTAATTCAAATTCAGTTCTCTTCGTTACAATTTCTTTTCTATGAACTAAAAAATGTTCTATCATTTCACGCAATGTAAACATCATTGGGCGATTATTATGCAATGCGAGCATTATAATTGATATTGAAGTTTGTAATGTTGTGTGCTTATAAAGTTGGTTTAATAATACTTGAGGATTTTCCCCTCGCTTGAGCTCGATTACAAGCCTTATTCCCCGTCTGTCCGATTCATCTCGAATATTTGCAATACTATCAACAACTTTATTTTTAACCAAGTCAGCTATTTTTGTAATTAGGTCAGATTTATTTATCTGATAAGGAATTTCTTTAATTATAAGAGCTGAATGCTTTTTATTTTCTTCAACATCAACAACGCCACGAAGAAGAACTTTACCGTGACCCGTTTTATACGCTTTTACAATTCCGGCTCTACCACAAATAATTCCACCGGTAGGAAAATCCGGAGCAGGAATAATTTTAAATAATTCTTCTTCCGATAATTCAGGATTTTTTAAAATAGTAATACAAGCATCAACAATCTCTCCTAAATTATGAGGAGGTATAGAAGTTGCCATACCAACAGCAATACCTGTTGAACCATTAACTAATAAATTTGGAACTTTGCTTGGTAAAACAGTTGGCTCCAATTTAGACTCATCAAAAGTTGGAACAAAATGAACTGTATCTTTTTCAATATCTGTTAATAAATCACGCGCAATCTTTGCCATGCGAACTTCTGAATATCTCATAGCTGCAGCGTTATCACCGTCAATTGAACCCCAGTTACCTTGACCATCAAGAATTGGATAACGTTTTGTAAAATCCTGAACCATTCCAACGACAGATTGATAAATCGCAGAGTCACCATGAGGGTGATAATTACCCATAACTTCACCAACAACGGTTGCCGATTTTCTATATGGTTTTTCATGATAATAACCAAGTTTGTGCATCGCGTATAAGATTCTGCGGTGAACAGGTTTTAAACCGTCTCTAACATCAGGAAGCGCGCGACTAACAATAGTAGACATCGCATAATCTAGAAATGAAGTTTTTAACTCTTTTTCAATTGAAAGAGGTACAATCCTTGAATTATCTTTTCCCTCTTGTTTATTATTACCGTTAGGCATCTTTTAAACCCTTCCCAAAAGTATAATTTTGAAACTCATTTTATATTGATTTAACAAGAATTTTGTTCAGTTCAACAAAGTTATATGATACTATGTCTAGCAAACGAAAACAAGTTTCATACCATTTATAAGGAAAATTAAATGCAACGTAAGGCGTTAACACCACAAAAAGGATTCTTGCCTTTTCTAACATGCAAAAGTGAACGTGTAACATTCCCTAGCTCAATATTTAAAAACAACTCTGAAAAACCAAATATATTAATTATATGCGCCTTTTCTATATTTAGCGGATTAGAAACGCATTGCCTGGAACAATATAAAAGTTTTTTAAAAAATGGCTATAACGCGCAAATAATAATTCCAAAAAATTCTGTTCTGGAAAAAAAACTAATTGAAGAAAATTTATCTTTTTATTGTTACTCAAATTACAACCTTTTCGCAGTAAAATCATTTTTCTTCAAAGCCCATAGACAACCTGGATTAAGCAAAGCAATTGAGCAAATTGTCAAAAAACACAACATAAATATCATCCACTGTAATAGAGCCAAAGA
>JAUWHS010000124.1 GCA_030605785.1 bacterium | reverse complement strand
AACTTTTTTAGCCAAACCGGAAAGATAATTTATTTCTTCTATCGCGGCATCACCACCGCCAACAACACCAACAATGCAATCTTTATATAAAGGACCATCACAAATCGCGC
Organism: bacterium; assembly: GCA_030605785.1. GTDB lineage: Bacteria > Babelota > Babeliae > Babelales > JAUWHS01 > JAUWHS01. The sequence goes on along the minus strand of JAUWHS010000124.1, from coordinate 2,384 downwards.
AACTAGTCACACCTCTTCCCCAATACTCTTGCTCACCCGGAACATTTAAAAAATTTGGAGTCGCGCCCATTGCGATAATTACACTCAAGGCATCTAATTTTGTTATTTTACCGGTTTGTAAGTCTTCTATTTTAATTTCGTTTGGCCAAACAGAAAAATCAACTTCTACCGCATTTTTAGAAACTACTTCAGCGCCACTTTCAATTGCGTGTTTTTTTATTTTTTCAACTAAATTCGCGCCGGAAATATTTTCTTCTCCCGGCCAATTTCTGACAGAATGAGATTGAGCCAAAGCTCCACCCGGTTTGTCACCTTCAAGAACTAATGTTTTTATATTTGCCTGCGACATATAAATTGCGGACGTCAAACCTCCAACACCACCACCAAGAATAACAACCGGATAAGTATTTGTAGAAAATTCAACCTTATTTAAATCGAAATCAGAAACACTTCTAGAACCTAAATTATCAATACAACCTGCAAAAACGGCTAAAAATAAAATTAACCAATATTTTTTTAAAAACATAAAAAAACCTTTCACAAAAATGAACTAACCACAACAGACAGAAAAGGTTATAACCTTAATCTCAGAATTAACAATTTGCAAGGACAATAATTGTCAAGACAATAATTGCCAAGACAATTATTTTTTACGTCTAAATTTTCCAACTAATTTAGCTTCTGCCAAAATATGTCCCTTCATCGCTTTTATCAATTGTTTTTTTGTTGACCCGGCCTTTAAACGTAGGACTTTATCTAACGCGTATATTTTTAAAAAATAACGATGAACTCCATGTCCTTTTGGTGGACAAGGACCCATAAAACCAATTTTGCCAAAGCTATTTGCCCCCTGTTTTGCGAGCCTTAAAGAAATATTTGGATTCTTTTTGGTGAAAAATTTTTTAGATAAAATATTTTCCGGTAAATCTTTAACATCGCCATTAATATTAAAAATAACCCAATGAACAAATGGCTCTTTTGTTGGCGCGTCAGGGTCATCACAAATTATCGCGAAACTTTTTGTCCTTTCAGGAATACCCGACCAAAAAAGTTGTGGCGAAACATTTTGACCTTCGCAACTGTATTTTGCCGGAATTTTTTGATTATTTTTAAACGCTTTACTTTTTAACACAAAAGCAAAACAATCAATTGAGAAAAACAGGGTTAAAAAAAATATATAAAATTTTTTCTTCATAAAATGCTCCTTTTTTAAATCCGATAATCTTTTTCTTTACCAAAAATAATTTAACCGATATTAATACAAAAATACCAATATCGGTTAAATTATTTTTTAGTTTAAAAAATATCAAGAGACATACAATTTAATTATCGTAAGGAACCCTACAAAAAGGACAAATACGCTGTTGCAACTGATTTGCGCAAGTTAAACATATTCTATGCTCATTTGAACACTCCAAACAATTTTCTGTTGTTAATACACCCTCTTCTAAACAAATCGGACACTCTTCTTCGTTTTGTTCATCTAATTTTAATATATCTTCGTAATTTTCCCAGGGATGCTTTTTGTAATCAACTTCTTTAGCTGAAAAGATCCAAAGATATTGTTTTTCATTAAAATATTTAGGATGATCTGTAAGACCATCGTCCTCAATCTTGATAAAACCCTGACGATTTCCTCGAACATCTCTGGCTTTTGCAGCCAAATATCTAAATCCAATATCATCATAATGAGATCTTAAAGTTGCCCTTTTAGCCCATTTTAATTTTCCCCTTTTACCAAGCTTATCAAAATCTAATCTGTTGAACTCTGTATCCTTTTTCCAAAAATACAAACCACGGAGTAATTGTTTCGATGGTACGTCCGGTGATACATAACGAACATCCTTTTTAAAATTTTCATCGTCAATATCAATTCTCCCTCCACCAATCACATGAGCTAAACTTGTAGCAAAACTCCACGTTTCTTTATAATAATCTTTATCCTTTGAAGAAAGATAAATCAAAACCGCATTAATACTGTCCATATAAAGCCAAAATAAATACCCGGTAATTCTTGGACCACCTTGTCCAAGATATGCTTGTTCACCAGAATTATTTAAAGTTAAAGCGCGTTCACATTTAACCCATTTTTCAGCAAAAACATCATTAGACAAAGTAAATAAAAACATGCCAAAAAGCATAGCAATTATTTTTTTCCTTATATTTTTATAAACCATAAAAATGTCCTCCATATTCTTGTTAATTACATTACAACTAGAAATATATGATACTGAATTTTTTTCCTATCCACAAAAGCCTTTAAGCCAGAAACTAAACAAAATTCGATTTTTTTATGAAAAACTTTAATATTAAATAAATTTTTAATGATTTATTTAACAAAAAAAGGAAATTAATATGACAAAAAGCTATTTATTTAAATATTT
>JAUWHS010000048.1 GCA_030605785.1 bacterium | reverse complement strand
AACTTTTTTAGCCAAACCGGAAAGATAATTTATTTCTTCTATCGCGGCATCACCACCGCCAACAACACCAACAATGCAATCTTTATATAAAGGACCATCACAAATCGCGCAACTAGTCACACCTCTTCCCCAATACTCTTGTTCACCTGGAACATTTAAAAAATTTGGAGTCGCGCCCATCGCAATAATAACGCTCAAAGCATCTAATTTTTTTATTTTACCGGTTTGTAAATCTTCTATCTTAATTTCGTTTGGCCAAACAGAAAAATCAACTTCTACCGCATTTTTAGAAACTACTTCAGCGCCACTTTCAATCGCGTGTTTTTTTATTTTTTCAACTAAATTCGCGCCGGAAATATCTTCCTCACTTGGCCAATTTCTAACAGAATGAGACTGAGCCAAAGCTCCACCGGGTTTATCGCCCTCAACTACCAATGTTTTTATATTTGCTTGAGACATATAAATAGCAGAAGTTAGCCCCCCTATTCCACCACCAAAAATTACAACCGGATAAGTGTTTTTTGTAAACTCAACCTTATTTAAATCAAAATCAGAAACACTTCTTGAACCTAAATTGTCAGTACAACCGGCAAAAACAACTAAAAATAAAATTAACCAATCTTTTTTTAAAAACATAAAAAACCCTTCAATAAAAAATTAACTAACCACAACAGACAGAAAAGGTAATAAATCTAACCTCAGAATTAGCAATTTGCAAGACAATAATTGTCAAAACAATAATTACCAAGACAATTATTTTTTACCGTTTAAACTTTCCAACTAATTTCGTTTCAGCCAAAATATGTCCTTTCATAGCCCTTAACAATTGATCTTTTGTTGAACCGGCCTTCAACCGTAGGACTTTATTTAAGGCATATATTTTAAAAAAATAACGATGAACTCCATGACCTTTCGGTGGACACGGACCCCCAAAACCAATTTTGCCAAAGTTATTTGTCCCCTGTTTTACATTAACGAGTCTTTCTTCATTAGATTTACGAATATTTTTAAAAAATTTTTTTGGTAAAATATTTTCAGGCAAACCTTTAACCTCACCATTAATATTAAAAATAACCCAATGAACAAATGGTTCTTTTGTTGGCGCGTCAGGATCATCACAAATTATCGCGAAACTTTTTGTATCTTCGGGAACACCTGACCAAGAAAGTTGTGGCGAGACATTTTGACCTTCGCAAGTATATTTTGCCGGAATTTTTTGATTATTTCTAAACGCCTTGCTTTTTAGCGCGAAGGCAAAGCAATCAATTGAGAAAAATAAGGTTAAAAAAAATATATAAAACTTTTTCTTCATAAAATTTTCTCCCTTTAAAACCAACAATCTTTTTTCTCACCAAAAATATAGCCCGAAAGGCAATTGTTTTGATGGTACGTCAGGTGATACATAACAAACATCTTTTTTAAAATTTTCAGCATCAATATTAATTTTTCCTCCACCAACAGTACCAGTATAACTAGCATCAGACCACTCTTCTTTATAATAATCACCCCATGTTTCGTCATAAGAATAACTAAAACGTCTAACAGGATTTGCCATAGGAAGATAAATCAAAACAGCATTAACAAGATCAACATAAAGCCAAAATAAAAAACCTGTGTATTTTACTCTACCGGAACCTTGCCCCTGATAAAATTGAGAACCTTCGCTATTCAAGGTCATAATACGCTCACACCTAACCAATCTTTCAGCAAAAACATCATTAGACAAAGTAAATAAAAACATGCCAAAAAGCATGGCAATTATTTTTTTCTTCATATTTTTATAAACCATCAAAATATCCTCCATATTCTTGTTAATTACATTACAACTAAAAATATATAATACTGAATTTTTTTCCCATCCACAAAAGCCCTTGAGCCTAAATCAAACAAAATTCGATTTTTTTATGAAAAACTTTAATATTATTGAATGTTTCTATATAAACTTTTAACTTAAATCGTCAAAAAGCATCGTTATTAATGATTTAAATTAATGAAAAAGGAAATTAATATGACAAAAAGCTATTTTTTAAAATATTTAACTTTAGCATTGCTTGTCTCTGCTTTAGCTCTAAATATTAATATTTTTGCGAAAAGTTTAAGTAAACAGAAAGCAGAACAATCAAAAACAGAAAAAACAACAGAAAAACAAACAAAAGCTGTAAATACAAATAAAGAACAAAAAACATCTATGTTTTCTTTAAAAGACGCGCTCTCAACAGACAGCTCATTTATCTGGATTTTATTAATCGCGTTTTTAACTGGTATTCTTGCGAGTTTAACCCCCTGCATTTATCCAATGATTCCAATTACAATAGGAATTCTGCAATCACAGGCAACAACTTCGGTTTGGCGAAACTTATTAACAGCCATATCTTACGTTTTAGGAATCTCTGTAATCTATTCAGCTCTAGGTTACCTTGCCGCAACAACAACTGTTATGTTTGGCCAGTGGCTGGCAAATCCATTTTTGATATTTTTATTTATTTTATTATTTATTTATTTTGCTTTTTCTATGTTTGGTTTTTATGAAATCTACATTCCTCGGTTTTTAAAAAGCGGAAAAACTGTAAGCCCGCATGGATCTATAATTTATAGTTTTGTTTTTGGAATTATTTCCGGAACTATCGCTTCTCCATGTTTAACTCCGGCATTAGCTTTACTTTTAGGTTTTGTAGTTAAATTAGGAAATCCAATTTTAGGTCTTTTAACTCTTTTCTCATTTTCCCTAGGAAT
>JAUWHS010000114.1 GCA_030605785.1 bacterium | reverse complement strand
AAATTTCGTTCAATCTTTTTTTTGTACAAATAATTTTGATTTCGAATCAGAAGAACTAAAAAGCTGTTTTTGTACGCAGTGTCAAAAAATAAAAAATCGCCAACATCCATATTTCGTTTGGATTTCGCCGGAAAAAGATTACGTACTTAGCGACATTGAGGTAATTTTTGAAAAAACCCAATTTGCGCTTGATGAAAATCAACAGTTCTTTTTTGTTTTAGAACAGTCTGAAAAGCTTACAAAGGCAACCGCGAACCGACTGTTAAAAACCCTGGAAGAACCTCCCAAAGGGTATAATTTTATTTTGTTAACAAATAACGAAAACAATATTTTACCGACAGTAAAATCTCGTTGTTTAACTCATCATTTTGAAATTAAAACGCAAACAGATATTTCTAATCACCCAATTCTGTCATTTTTTTTAAATAAAAACAGATTAGATGATCCTTTTGGTTTTGAACAAGAGTTAAAAAAACAAAAATTAACAAATAGCCAGGCAACAGAACTAATAAACCAACTTTTATCTTTTATTTCTCAAGAAATAATTAACAATTATAAAAATGAAACAACAAACGCAATAAACATTGATCGCTTCAAAACAATTGAACATTTTTTAAAAACAAAACTCAAAAAACCGCCTCAAACCGGCAGCGCTAATCTTTTTTTGAAAAATATTTTTTTATCATTTCCTAATGAAAAATGAGAAAATTCAAAATAAAACGCTATCTAAAAAACTTTATTCTGGCGCAGCTTATAATCACAGTTGTATTAATTCCCATTCTTGTTCACTGGGGACTTGAATTATCATTGATGTCTTTTGTTGGGAATCTTATTTTCACACCATTTTTAGCCTTATTTTTAATTTTAAGCTCATTAATTTTTTTTACAGAATTGTTCGGAATTTATAATCAACCGTTAATATTTTTATTAAACAAAACAACTTGGATTTGGGACTATCTTTTATCTTCAAGCAGTAAAGACTGGTTAATTGGTTTTACAAAAATCGCGATTTGGCCATTACTATTAATAACAATCGCGACATTTTATATTCTAAAACATAAAAAAATAAATAGTTTTTCAAAACAAGTTTTAACTTTAAATCTTTCCATTCTTTTAATGTTTATTTATTTAAAAAGCTGGCCCGCGCAAACAAAAAAGATTCCTGCTTTTGATTCAAATCTTGTAATTTCGAAAAAAAAATCGGGGGGGATTTTGTTAACGGATAATGGCTTTTTTAACAAAGCGCGTAATCCTGAAAAAACAATAGAATTTGATTTAAAACCATTTTTGGTTCAAAACTACTCAACATCAAAAGTTGATAATTTAACATTAAACACAGCAAGCTTAAAAAGTTTTGAAGGCGCTTTGCAATGCGGTAAAATTTTAAATCTTAAAAAAGTAACATTACCTTTTTTTAAGACAAAACTTGATAAACGTGGATGGAGATCTTTTTTCTTGTTAAGAAATTTTTTAAAAGAAAATAATATTGATTTTTTAAGAAGGCAAACTTGATATTAAAAAAGCAAATCCTGAAACTTTTTATCTTCAAAAGCAATTTGATAAACAGATTTTAAAAGTGGTAAATCCAGACCGTTTTTCTGAATTAAATCATAAACGGATTTAACCGAATTTAATCCTTCCGGCAAAACATCAAAAAACTTATACAACCCTTCCAAATCGTTACCTTCACCAATTAAAATTCCGGCTCTCAAATTTTTACTCAACCCGGAAGTCGCGGATAAAATTAAATCACCAAAACCGGAAAGCCCATAAATTGTTTTTTGTTTTCCACCTAAAAATTCAACCAATTTTGTACTCTGCTCAAAACCTTTTGTTAATAAAAACGCTTTAGTGTTTTGCCCAAAGCCTTTTCCTTGTGATATTCCAATTAAAATAGTTAAAATATTTTTAATTACACCACCGGCCTGAACACCGATTAAATCATCAGTAAAAAACGTTTTAAAATAATCGGTTTGTAAAATAGTTGAAACGGTTTTGTAAATATCTTTATCCAATGTTGCTAAGTCCGCGCCACTAAATTGTTTTTCACAAAGTTCTTTCGCGAAATTAGGACCGGCCAAAACAGCCTTTTTAGTTTCAGAGCCAAGTTCATCATCAATTATTTGTGTTGGTAACATCAAAGTTTTTTCTTCAAAACCTTTACTCAAAACAATCCAAATTTGTTCTTTTGTTACAAACTTTTTTACGTTTTTTAAAATATCGCGCAAAAACTTAACCGGAACAGCTTCAAAAACAACGCAATCGTCAGTAAAAACTTCTTCTAAATTACTTATCGCTTTTATTTTTGGATCTAATTTTATTCCGGGAAGAAAACGACCGTTTTCATGTGTCTGATTAATTTGCGCCGCGACAACGTCTTCGTAGCACCACAAAATAACCTCATCGTTATTTTCGCATAACAAATTCGCGATTGCTGTTCCAAACGCCCCGCCACCCAAAACTACTACTCTCTTTTTTTGCATAAAAAACCTTTGAGAAAATCACTCATACAGCAATCCGTTGCAATCCAACAAATTCAGAAACAGCCTCCGGTTTTTCAACTTCTAAATATAATTCTATTGCTTCTTTTATATTGCTAAAAAGTTCACTCATATCTTTTGCCTGAGTGTGGCAACCCGGCAACTCAACAACGGAAGCCACTAAGTTTCCATCCGTTTCTTTTTCTATTACGACTGTATATTCTTTTTTATTTAAATCTGAAAGCATAAAATTTATCTCCCAAAGTTTCTTTGCGTAGAATTAAACTGATCAACACAACAAGCTAAATCTTTTTCTGTAATATCCGGCCAAAAACAATCTAAAAACATAAACTCACTGTACGCAGCCTGAAATAAAAGATAATTACTTAATCTCGCGCGTTTACTTGTTCTTATAATTAAATCCGGATCGGGAATACCATATGACCAAAAATGAGATTGGAAAACTTTTTCATCAATATCATCAACGTCAAGCTCACCGGATTTAACTTTTCGCGCTACATTTTTAACAGCATGAAGAATTTCTTGTCGACCACCATAGCAAAAAAGTAAATTTAAATGCAGTTTATCTAAATGTTTTGTTGCCTCTTGCACCTTTTTTATCACAGGCTTTAGATTTTCAGGAAATAATGAACTTTGACCAATAAATTTTACACAGACACCATCTTTTATTAATTTGGGTAACTCTTGTTCAAAATTATCAGCTAACAAATTAAAAATATAATTTTTTTCAGTTTCAGAACGATCGAAATTTTCTAGGGAAAAAGTATAAAAAGATAAATGTTTTATTTCTTTTTTAAGACAAAATTCAATTGCGGTGTGAACCGTCTCTGTGCCTTTTTTATGTCCCCAAAAAGATCGTTTAAAATTTTTTTTAGCCCACCGGCGATTTCCATCCGGAATTATAGCTAGATGTTGCATAAATTTTATCTCTCTTTCTCAATAAACAACAAATATCTCATGAAAAATAGCTTACATCAAAAATTCATTCTTTCAACTTAGAGCTAAGTCGATACAAAAAGCCTTACAAGCTTTTCTATTCCGGAATTAATATAGGGCAAAAAGTTAAAGTTGCAATTCAACTTTTTTAACCCCAAATAAATAAACATGCTACCAAAAGCAAAAACAAGTCGTTCAAAAAAAACAACCGGAATTAGTGAAATCCACTGCGCCGATGTCATTGGAATCATGTAAAGCCAAATTATAGAACCAACCGCGTGAGAAACAAAAGAGACACTCAATGAAAAATAAAAAACAGAATAATTATTCAAATTTAATTTGTTATTCAAATTTAATTTGTTATTCAAACTTAATTTGTTATTCAAATTTAATTTGCCAAATCTTTGAGCCAAATAAATTAAAGCCGGAATAAACCAATAAAAAGAATATAAAAAAGCTTGGCTTGAAGCAGGATTTAAAACAAAAATTAAAATCGCGGCCAACGGCAATAAAAAACGTAGAATAAAATCCAAATAATTGGAATAACAATAATTGTTAGAACAACAATAATTGTTTGATTTACCGTAACCAAACCAACAGAGACCCGCGATTAAAGTTGGTAACCCAAAAGTCACACAGTGAGAAAACTTAAAAATCCAAAGAACCGGCAAAAGAAACAAACCAAAAGACGATTGCGCCAAAAAACTAACAGCCGGCGCTAAAAAATTCAAACCTGTAAAGAAAAACTTAAAACTTCCAAGTCCAAAACTCATCTTAAAAAATGAAGATAATAAAAAAACAAAAGAAACAACGACTAAATTAAGCATCTTTTTCATTTTAATCCCGCAATTTTAAGGGCTAGCTTGAAATACAACGCAATGTAATTTATTTTAGTTGTTGCCACAAAAAAATAAAGTTAAAACAAAAAACAGGAAAATAATGAAATACATAAAAAGCAAAATCAAAGCAGTCATCTTTGATATGGACGGCACAATAATTGATAGTGAACATGTTTGGAAAAAAGTAATTGTAGACACAATCAAACAAGAAGGTGTCGAACTGACACCGGCAAACATCGAAATCTTGAAAAGTTGCTTCGGCGCGAATCTTTACGATGTAACTAAAAAGCTAAAAACAGAACTTAAACTTAAAGCTTCAATTGAAATTTTAATGTCAAAAAAGATCGCGTTGGCCGAACAATATTTCCAGGACGCAAAAGAAAACGAAATTCAATTTATAAAAGGGTTTCAGGCTTTTCACAAACTTTTAACCGACAATCAAATCCCGACAAGCATCGCCACAAATTCCGGAATAAGTGTTTTACGTCATATTTCAACGAGAATGAATTTTGAGCGATTTTTTGGTTTACATATATACAGCGCCGAGCACGTTGAAAATAAACCGAAGCCGGACCCCGCGTTATTCTTGTATGCCGCAAACCAACTAAACGCCCAACCCGGAGAATGTATTATTTTTGAAGATAGCGGCGCCGGTTTTAAAGCCGCCAATGCCGCCGGAATAAAATGTATCGGTATTCAAAACGACGTTTTTAAAAACGATTTAAAACTGGCAAACCATGTTATAAACAATTACGACGAAGCGGTTGACGCGATTAAAAAAATAATTTGACGGAGAAAAAATGAATACAGATTTAAGTTGGTTCAA
>JAUWHS010000016.1 GCA_030605785.1 bacterium | reverse complement strand
ATTTGTTGCGCTTTTAATGATTGGTGAAAATTTAGCGGTTGAAAATTTAGCGGTTACAGAATTGCATTTAGATAATAATCAAATAACAAATATTGAACCCTTGGAGGATTTGACGAGTCTTAAGCGGTTGGTTTTATCTAGAAATCAAATAACAAATATTGAACTGTTGAAGGGTTTAACGAGTCTTGAACGGTTGGGTTTAGCTAGAAATAAAATAACAAATATTGAACCGTTGAAGGGTTTAACGAGTCTTGAACTGTTGCATTGAGGAGAAAATAAGATAATCAATATTGAGCCGTTGAGGGATTTAGTTCGTCTTGAAAAGTTATATTTAAATAATAATAAAATAACAGATATTAAGTCGTTGAAGGGTTTAACGAGTCTTGAACTGTTGTCTTTACGAGGAAATGAAATAACCAATATTGAATCTTTAAGTAATTTAATGAGCCTTAAAGAGTTGAATTTAAATAATAATAAAATAACAGATATTGAGCCGTTGAAAGGTTTAACTAGTCTTGAAGGGTTGGGTTTAGATAATAATCAAATAACAAATATTGAACCCTTGAAGGATTTAAAAAGTCTTAAAGAGTTGCGTTTAGATGGAAATAAAATAACAAATATTGAATCGTTGAAGGGTTTAGCCAAACTTGAAGTCTTGGCTTTATACGAAAATGAAATAACCAATATTGAATCTTTAAGTAATTTAATGAGCCTTAAAGAGTTGGGTTTAAAAGGAAATAAAATAACCAATATTGAACCGTTGAAAGGTTTAACGAAGCTTGAATTGTTGAGTTTGGGTGGGCGAAAAGATGCTGATGGAAATGATATAATTGTGAGGGTTCCACAGAAATTTTTAGACAATAATCCGAATATTAAGATTTTGGGTAAATACGAGGTAGTTGAAGAAGAAGACTTGTAGCGATGGAGGTTGATTGAAGTTGTAAAAATAAATGTTAATTTTAGCGGGTTGATTTTTCAGCCCGCTTCTTTTCTTTTTATCAAAACTGTTGTTTCACTCCCAAATTAGTTGATTAACTATTAATTGTTTTAGTTGTTTAACTAATTTGGGGATAGGAAAATGACAAAAAAATCTTTGTTTCTTTTATTTATATTTTTTCCAATACATATTTTTTCTATTGCGGATTGGACTTTGTATGTTCATATGCAAGCTGACAATGATTTGAGCGCTTACGCGAGTATGGATCTTGTAGGAGAAATGGCAAAAGCGACTTTATCTGAAAGAGTGAATGTTTTGGTTGAATGCGACATGCCAAAGCATGAGGGAACTTATCGAATTAAAATAGAAAATAATGAAGCGAGAATTCTTGATGTTTTATCTTATGAAATGGGACAAAATCAGGAACACGAACTTGTGGATGGAATGAAATGGGTTAGTTCAAATTATTCGGCAAAACATTACGCGATTTCTTTATGGGGGCATGGCAGTGGAATAATTGATCCGATTAGAAGTTTAACTCGCGGAATTTTATATGATTTTACAAACAATACTTATTTAAATAATCAGGCTCTTGTTGGCGCGTTGAGTAAAATAAAAAGTGAAATTTTAAGTGGGAAAAATATAGATGTTGTTGGCATGGACGCGTGTTTGATGGCGGATTTGGAAGTTGGCTATCAAATTAAAGATTCAGTTGATTATTTTGTCGCTTCACAACAAACCGAACCGGCTTTCGGTTGGGATTATTCCGGGTTTTTAACTGAAACATCTAAAAGTTATTGTACACCGGCTCAATTTGCGACAGAAATCGTTAATTCGTACAAAACTTTTTATGACAACAAAAAAACGTCTGATTACACACAATCAGCTGTTGATTTAAATAAAATTAATTTGATGGAGCAAAATTTAGATCAAGTTATTTCAAAGTGGAATGAATGCGAAGATATTCTAGGTTTTAATTTTAAAGAAATTATAAATCAAATAAGAAAGCAAAGCTTAGAATTTGAAGATGATGATTTTATTGATTTACATTTTTTTTATAAAAACATTTTAGATGAAATTAATAAAATAGAAATTCCGGAACCTGTCGCGCAAGTTGAACCTGAACCGGAACCACAAATTTTACCAAGACCAACTGCTTCCAGACCACGGCCTATTTTTTTCAGGCCAAATTTTAGACCAAGGCCAAACGTTTTTGCTATACCAATAGTTGCACAACGTCCAAATTTAGTTTCACGTCCTTCAAATGTTCCTCGTCCCTCTAGACCCGTTTTAAATGTAAATCCAAGACCGCCAAGACCGGTATCAAATGTTAGGCCGGCCGTTTCTCCAAGACCTCAATTATTAGCGCGGCCTTCAAATGTGAGACCTTCCATTCAAAGGCCTGCTTCTCAACGACCACAAAGACCACAAAGACCTAATTATTCTCGTCCTTTAAGACCAAATAATGTTGTAAGACCGGTTATTCGATATTTTTCCGATTTTATTTCGGACACGGATTTTCGAACAATTAATTTTGAAAAATTGAATTTATCAAACCAAGAATTAGAAAGTTTAAACAGTGTTATGCGGGAATTAAAAAATTTATTAATTTCAGGAATGAATTTAATTGAAGATAGTGTTATCGCGAATGTAACCGGGCCGGATATGAAAGACGCGAAAGGTGTTTCTATTTATTTTCCTAAAGATAAAATTCATGATTCTTATTATTTGACAAACTTTGCCAATAATGGAGACTGGGTTAGTTTCTTAGAAAAATTTATTTAATACAAGCAAAAGGAGCTTTAAATTGAAAGAAGTTAGAAGCAAATTAAATAGTGATAAAAAAGTCTTTATTAAGAAAAAAGATGAAAAAATTTTAGTTGTACCAAGAAATGAAATTCTTTTCGATGGTGATTTTAATGGAATAAAGCCAGTTAATCTAGATTTCTACGAAAAAATAATTGATAAAAATAAACAGTTTCTATGGCGTTCTCAAATGGAAATCGATCCAAATTTTAAACAGGTTATTCCTTATCTGGTTTTTAACTTTGATGATAAAATCTTTTTAATGCGTAGAAAAGTGACATCAAATGAAACACGATTAAAAAGTAAATATTCACTTGGAATTGGCGGTCATATTCGCCAGAATGATATCGAAAGTAATAATATTTTTGATTGGGCAAATCGCGAATTTAATGAAGAAGTTTTTTATTCGGGGAAACTTAAAATAGAACCAATAGGACTTTTAAATGATGATGGAAATGATGTTGGAAAAGTTCATATTGGTTTTGTTTTTTTATTAAAAGGTGATATTGATCAAATTAAAATCAAATCTGAACTTCAGGAAGGCAACTTGTTAACATTACAAGAGTGTAAAAAATTTTATGATGGAATGGAAAGTTGGAGTAAGTTTGTTTTTGATTATCTTGAATCAAATAAACTAATATAGTTTTATCGAAATTGAAAAATGCGTTTTTTAACGAAAAAGTTAATATTTTTTAAAAACTACCGTCTTTTTTAACCATGGATATAAAAAAGTAACCGTCTTTTTCGACCATGAGGACTCTAATTCATCCGTCTTTTTTGACCATGGATTAGTTTAATAATTTGTTCCAAAGTTCTAAGAATTGTTCAAAAGAAACTTGTTGCGCTCGGAGTTTTAAAATTTCGGGCGCTGTTTCATTTAAATCATAATGAGTTGTTTTTAAATTGTTTTGCAATGTTCTTCGCGGAAACTTAAAGCATAACTTTAAAAACTTCCAAAACTCTTCTTCATTTTTAATTTTTGGAACATCGAGTTTTGGTTTGAAATACAAAAGTCGAGAATTAACTTTTGGTGGAGGAGTAAAATTTTCCGGTCCGACTTTTTCTAATAATTCAAAATCAAAATGATATTGTAAAAATAAAGACGCGGCGCTGTACGGGCGTCCTTTTTTAGCGACAAGCTTTTGCGCGACCTCTTCTTGGATCATTACAACACCTTCAGAAAAAAGTTTTTTATTTTTTTGGAGCAAAAACATAATTGGAAAAGTAATTTGATATGGTAAGTTTGCAAGTAAAACAAGGGGAGTATTTTTTTGTAATGTTTGAAGGTCAACATCCAGAATGTTTTCAATATTTATTTGTAACCTTGGATCTTTAATTTCGCTTTTTACAACATTCGCCCATTGTTCATCAATTTCAAAAACAATAAGTTTTTTACAGTTTGTTTGAAGCAAAATTGATTTGGTTAAAAAACCATCGCCGCAACCAATTTCCATGACTGTTGTTTTTGGAGTAACTTTCACTTTTTCAATCATGTGATCGACAACAGATTGTTTACGCAGAAAATGCTGGCCAAATTGCTTCTTTTTTGCAGGTCTTTTATTGCCTGTTTTATAAGAAGGGTCCTTTTTAGATTGGTATTTTTTATATTTTTTTATCATAACCCTATATTAGCTAAATATGCTTTAATGAGCAAAATTAAGATTTTGTTAATTAAATTTAGT
>JAUWHS010000104.1 GCA_030605785.1 bacterium | reverse complement strand
TGTTTTAATTCCGTTGCAAACAAAACATACAAATCATCAGGTTTTTAACGCAAAAGAAATTGCGACCCGCAACGCGGATCGCATAATTGTTTTAGAACAAAATCAAATTAAACAAAACCTAAATTTGCTTACGCGGCAACTTGGGCTGTTTTTACAATGTTAGTTTTTTGTTTGCTTAACTTTTTAATATATTCCTCTACATATTTTATTCTGTCGTTGTCTGATGGATGGCTAGAACTAATATTGTCAGGAGAATTTTGATAATTTAAAATTGTTTTTTGAAAAACCAAAAAATCTATTAAAGGTTTAATTGTATTTGTTTTTAAATTTAATTTTTTCGATATTTCCATAATTTTTACAGTAATAAAATTATGTTCTTCATTTAATTTATCAATGTATTCTTGGTGGTAAGATTTTAAAAAATCTAAAAACGCAGTAGCGTCTTGTGGATTATCAAGAAGGTCAACGACTTTCAGATCCGCATTTTTTTCAAACAATTTGTTAAACCAATAAAAAATATCAGAACCAGACCATGAACCGGTTTTTTGTAATCCATAAGATATTAAAAAAACAAATAACGAAACAGAACCGGCGGCTATAGATTTGATATGAATGGGAGTGCTTTTTTTGGTATAAACAGGACGAAATTGATTTATGTTTCTATCGAAAAGGCATCCTTCGCCTTGTTCTTCATCTTTCATGATCGCGTAAATTAAACCGACGAGTAATAATGTTAATCCTCCCCCAATTAATAATTTTTCTGCTGTTAAAAAAGCAGCTGATTTTTTAACATGTTTATATTTTATATGTGCTAATTCATGAGCAATGGTTCCTTCGAGAGCTTGAGTTGAATGTTTATTGAGAGTTGATATTGGAATTACAATGTATGGAGTTCCAAAATAAGAATATGTTGTATAAGCGGTTTCTAGATCTTTACTTGTTGCTAAAAAAATCAAAGGACTTTCGATATTAAGTTTTTTACAAAATTTTTTAATTGTGTTTATAAGTTTAGGACATCTACTTTCATTTAAAAGTATTGAATCATGTGGAAAATCAAGAGAAAATTTATTATTTTTAAAGTCGTCAAATATTTTTTGTTCATAATAATCTTTGTTTTTTGAAGACATTATATCTAATAAATTTAATGTCATTTCTATGTGCGGATATCTGAATTCACGATCAAACCGCTTTCTTAGGATTTCATCTTCTTTTAATTTTTCAATTTCTTCTAAATAAATATTTTCAGCTTCATTGTCTTGAATAATCTCTTCAGTATTAGCTGTCATTGAAATGTTAATGTTTGTTAATAAAATGAAAAGATATAATTTGTTGGCTAATTTCATAATTTTTCCCTTTATATAAGTAGATCTTTTAAAAATAATGATTTATTGTATCAATTTAATTGGATATTTAAATTCTTATATTGTTTTTTATTTTTAATTTGGGGTTTTTTATGAAGTTTTTTGTATCTAAAACTTGTGTTGTTTTATTTTTACTTTCTAATTTTCATATATCTTTTGCTGCACAAAGCCCTTTGAAGAGTATTTATTACCAAGAAATTCAAGAAGCAAAGGAAAGTGATCCATATATCAAAAAAAGAAAAACAGATATTGATATTCCAATTGTAAAAAGCTGTCTTAATTGGATTGATGTGATCAAACAGTTTGAAAAAAGAGGGGAAGACCCTTCTTTTACGGAAAAGTTAAAGGATTATGGATTTTTACAGTTTATCAATTTTTTTCTTCCTAGAGATATGATTCTTTTAAAAGAGGAAAATGCTCCAAGTCTTTTTGAGTCAATAAAAAAACATTCTACAAAATTAAATATTCCTATGCCTTTAGTTTTTTTAAGTGAAGATGAAAATCTTTATAATGTTGGCGCGTCTTCTATTTCTCATAATTATTCTTTAATGATAATTGGAGAAAAGATGCTAAAAGATTTGAGCCGGGATGAATTTGACGCTGTTATTGCTCATGAATTATCCCATATTAAGAAAAACCATATACCAAAATTATTATTACTGTCTGTTCCGGTTGCAGTAACCTTGAATTGCTTATTAATGTTTTATTGGTTTAAGCTAATTTACAATGATTTTAAAAATAATAAATTTTACCGGTCGACTGCTTTTAAATTTGCAACTCTTTCTCTTGCTTCTGTAGCTTTCACTGTTGCGTTAAGTAAAGTTTCAAGAATTTTTGAAAAGCAAGCGGATTTAACAGCTCTTAATGCCTTAGATGATCCTGACTCTATAATTAAATTGATGGAAAAATTTGAATTAAAAATTGATAATAAAGTTGACAATGAATTTGATTATTTATTCGATAGAATCGAATCAGAAATGAATGATAGTTGGTTGAAAGATAGTTTAGAAGACACAGCTGAAAACAATTGCGGTTTACTGAAGTTTTTTGAGAAAATATTCAAACCAATGTCCTTTCATCCAGATTCAAAAACAAGAAAAGAGTATTTAAAGAAAAAGGCTGAGAAATTAAAATTGGAATTACCGTTTGTCGCAAGTTAAAGGAAGATTCTAAATAGATTAGTTATTCTTCTGTTTTTGTTACTTTCATTACAATTGCGTCTAATAGTATGTATAGGTAAATGATTGCTCCTAATCCCAAGGATAAAATACCAAGATATTCAAATAAACTTTCTTCACGCATTCTTTTTATCTCTTCTTCTGTTGATTTACCTAATAATGCTGCAATTAAAACAAGAAAAGAAGTTGTCGCAAGTGGTGCGATTGTGGTTTTAATTAACCATTTTTTTAACTTATTAGATTTTTTATTGTCTTTAAGTCTTTCAAGTATTTGCTCTAATGGAATATCTTTGTTTTGTTCCAGAAAGCTCAAAATTAAATCTATTTTTTCTTTGCTGATTTCTTTTTCAGAGAGTATATCCGTTTCTAGCTTTTCGATTTTTTCAGAAGATATGTTTTGGACTGAATCCTGTTGAACCAATTTTTTGACATTTGCTTTTATCGAAATGCTTGAGATAACGCAAAAAAGAAAAATACATAATTTATTTACTTTCTTCATTTTTAGATCCTTCTTTATTTACAATTCCTTTCTTTGAAAAAATAAAATTATCAATTTATTGCGTCAATGGGAAGTTTTTTGTCATTTTGATTTTTAGTTGGGGAATTGTGGGAATTTTTTGGGAGGGGTTGGGATGAATAAAAAAACATTTTATCTGTTTTTAATCTTTACAATGTTTGTTTCTAATGTTTATTCAGCATATCATTTTGTGGCAAGAAGGAGGGTTTTGTCTGTTGCATTGTGTCAGTTACCAAGTGATAATGTAATGCAAATGTTGGGAGTTAGGTCGCAATCTATACCTTTAATTGAAGAAGTTAGTGACCATTTCGATGCAGAATATTTGCAAGCGTTAAATTTATTTAATAATTTAAAAGATCGTGAAAAGCAATTTGATCTTGGTCGTGGACTAGGTTTGGTTTTTGATTTTAGAGAGGAAAATACTTTAAAATTTTTTTTATTATCGCTTTTTGAAATTGCAAAGGGTCTTAGGACTTCGATTTTACATCTTCTTGTTGAATTGAAATGTATTAAAGATTTGCAACAGTGCATTGATTATTTAGAAAAAAATAAAGATTATTTTAATTTTTACAATATTGACCCTGTTCCAAATAATGATCAAACGTATCCTCCTCATAAACATACAACACCTTTATTTTATGCCGCGTATTTAAATAATTATGAAAAAGCAAAAATATTAATAGAAAATGGAGAAAATGGAGCTGATATTTATGTACGTAATCAGTTTGGTTATTCACTTTTACATTTGGCGATTTATCACAACAATATTGATCTACTAAAATTAATTATAAATAAATTTAATAAGCATAAAGAAGAAGGCATAAAATGTTATTTTGATGTTTTGAATGACCAAAGAAATGAAACGGGACATTCTCCATTATATTTTGCTGTTTGGAAAGGAAATATTCAAATTCTTCAAATTCTTTTAGAGCAAAAGGTGTGTCTTTGTTTGCGAGATAAGGCAAGACAAACGGTTTTTCATATTTTAGTCAAAAATTATATTAATGATTCTGACTACAGACAAAATGCTGAAAAGATTTTTAAAATGTTGGTGGATAAAGCTTATAGATATGTACCTAGAACGGATCGCAATCATAAATTCCCTAAAGGTTATTTGGATAAAGATGATCCATTAAGAAGGCAATTAGAGTCTGTCAGTTCAGCAGGACTTTGGACTATGGTTGGTTATTAAAAAATTGTTTTTTGTTCCATTTGTTTTGGGACTTTTAAACCTAAAAATTTTAAAATTGTTGGCGCGACATTGCAAAGACCAAGATTCTTTTTGAGCATAAGCTTTTTGTTTTTGAATTTTTTATTTACAAAAACAAAAGGGACAAGGTTTTTAGTGTGAGACGTCTTTGGTTTATTAGTTTTTGTATCAATCATTTCTTCAGCATTTCCATGATCGGAAAGAATAAACATTGTTCCCTCCATTTTTTCAATAACTTGTTCATATAATTTTTTTAATTGCTTATCTAAAAACTCACAAGCTTTTACGGTTGCTTTAAAATTACCTGAATGTCCGACCATGTCCGGATTGGCATAATTTACTAAATAAAAAAAAGCAGGCTTTGTTTTCAATGATTTTATAATTTGTTGAGTAATTTTTGCAGCGGACATTTCCGGGTTGTTTACGTAATTTTTTGTTTTAATTGATGGAATTAAAATTCGTGTCTCGTTTTTTGATTGTTTTTCATTTCTTCCCTTGAAAAAATAGGTGACATGGGCGTATTTTTCAGTTTCAGCAATAACAAATATTTCTTTTTTTATTTGATCCAAAAGGGTGTTTTTTATCATTTCGGTTTCAAATAAAATATCGTTTTTAAATTTTTCAAACTCTTTTTTATAGCGAGTTGTTGTTATAAAAAACTTTAAAGTTTTGTTTGTTGGGTTTAGTTTTTGTGTTTTAAAGTGTTTGAAATTTGGATCAATAAAGCTTTCCGTTAATTGTCTTGCTCTATCCGGTCTGAAGTTGAAAAAGATTATTCCATCATTTTTTTTAATGAATCCATTTTCAAGAAGTCTTATTGGATAGAAAAATTCATCGGTTATATCATGCGCGTAAGAATTTTTTAATGCTTCCTGCCAGGAATTAAATTCAATTTTTTGTCTTTGTTTGCATAAAACATCATAGCTAATCTTTGTCCTATCCCAATTATTATCTCTATCCATGGCATAAAAACGGCCATGCATTGTCGCGATTGTTCCACATTTTAGTTTTTTGCAGATTTTATCTAATCTTTTTAAATATTTTGCGGCGGATTTTTGAGCAACATCGCGACCATCTAAAAATGGATGAATATAAACATTTTTTATTTTGAATTTTTTAGCAAGTTTGAGTAACGCGTAAAGATGTTTTTCGTGGCTGTGAACTCCTCCGTCGGATAAAAGCCCCATTAAATGCAATGCGTTATCTTTTTTTATTTTTTTTAAATTGTTTAATAGAATTTTGTTTTGAAAAGCAGTCCCGTCTTCGATTGCTTCATGAAATTTTTTTAATACAGTTTTTACAATTCTTCCTGTACCGAGCGTTGTGTGTCCAACTTCTGAATTTCCGATGTAACCTGGTAATAATCCAACAGCTGTTCCGGAAGCTTTTAATGTTGCGTGTGGATAATTTTTTAATATGTAATTCCATGTTGGCATTTTAGCTGCCATAATGGCATTGCCTTTTTTTTGTTTTGAGATTCCAAAACCGTCTAGAATTATTAGCATTGTTGGCTTTAGATTGTTTGATTTTAACATTATTTAATTCCTTTTTATTTTTTTAATCGATATCTTTGCGTTTTGTGCTAATATTACCAAAGTTGTTTTGTCATTTGTTGGCTTTTAAGATACTTAAAGGAGATAGTATGTTAAAGAAATTTCTAATTTTTATTTTTTGTTGTTCTATCGCAGCCGGTTTAAGCCCCCGAACAGGATTGATTGAAAATTCAGATGTGACTTCTTCTATTGAAGAGATCGCGGATGATTTAGAATTGAAAGATGTAGAACTTTCAGAAGAAGATTTAGGTGATTTGGTTGATATAACTACTACTTGGAAAGAGAAAATTGCTATTCTAAGAAAGGTTGTAAAAAATAAATCTCTAGATAAGTTAGAAAAACTTATAGAAAGTTACAATAATCATAAAAAGACATACTTAATTGCAGGTGGAGCAAGTGTTGCCGCTCTTTCAGTTCTTATTGCTGCCATTGTTTATTTAAGAAAAGGTAAAGCTTCTGTGGATTCCGGTAATAATGAGAATGACGATAAAGATGCTTCCGAAAAAGAGGAAACACTCGAAGAAGAAGTAACAAAAGAACCTTCGAGCGAATAATCAATTTGAATTATGCATAAATTCGCAATAAATTTTGAAGAACTTTCAAGTTTCGTCCCCGACTTAAATGTCGGGGATGAAACTGTTTTTAGGGATTACAATTTAAGAAAAAGAATAGTTGATGTTTTACGTTTAAAAGAAAATGAAGTTTTTATTTTGTTTAATGAAAAAATAAATGTTGAGTTTTTACTTTTAAAAAAAACATTTCAAAATAAAAAAACTTTAAGCGTCAAAATTGTTTCGATTAACGAAAACGAATCTGTAAAACCGGAAATTATTCTTTGTCCGGGATTGCTAAAAAAAAAGTATTTTGAAGATGTAGTGTATTTGGCGTCTCAAATGGCGGCTGTAAAAATTTGTCCTCTTTTAACTTCGCAAGTTCATAAAAATTGGCTTGATCAAAAAAATATTGATCGTTTGAAAAAGATTATGATTTCCGCTTGCGAACAATCAAAAAATTTTATTATTCCAAATTTAGAAAAACCTATTGAATTGAAAACTTTTTTAGAAAAAGAAAGTTTTGATAACTCCAAAAAGGTTTGTTTTCATATCAGCGGGGAGCCTCTTTTTAATTTACTTTCTGAGCTAAATCAAAAAAAATATGAAAAAATTTATCTTTTCTTCGGTTCCGAAGGTGATTTTATACAAGAAGAATTAGATTTATTGAAAAAATATAAAATTCAAAATTATAAACTGACTTCAACTGTGTTGCGTTCTATTGACGCGATTTCTGTTGGGTTGGGTTCTGTTAAAAGTGTTGTTTAAGATTATTTTTTTATAGCGAATGCTTGAGATTTTAAATACAACGGTTTTAATTTGAATTGATCATTTTGTTGGCCACATTTTTCAAGTGCCATAATTCCAATTTGTTTTGCGGACGGCGTTTGTAAAATCTTTTCCTGAAAAATGACGTTGTTGCCAAACCTTTCTTTAATTAAATCTTTATGCAAAGTCGTGCCATTTCCTGTAAAAAGGATTTTTTCGTTTTCAAATTGTTTACCAATTTCATCTAAAAATAAATCTATTTTTTTATAATTATTTGGAATAATTTTTTCTAATTTATTTTCAACGATTTTGTTTACAGAAAAATAAACTTCGTTGTTGTACGCGTTTAACAATGAAATCAGTATTGTTGGTTTTGTGGTTGAATGTGAAAAATCAAATTCTTTTAATGTTTGTAGACTTAATGCGTCAAGTCCGTCAATGCCAATTAAAGGTATTTTATTCGCGAAAGCGATTCCGTTAACGGTTGAAATTACAACTCGAAGAGAGGTGAATGCACCGGGACCTTGGTTGACTGCTATAAAATCTAAATCGGATAAATTAATTTTATTTTGTTTTAAAATTGAATCAATTTCTAAAATTAGTTTTGAGCTAGCTTTTAAATTATTTCCGGAAATTGTTTGGATATTTTTTTCGTTTTGAAAGAGTGTTAACTCTAAGTTTGAATAACTGCCCTGGATGCTAAGAAATGTTTTTTTCATGTATTGCTTTACTCGTTATGTTTTTTTATTTTCTGACGTTGATAAAAAATACTAAAAGCATCATCTTTGATGGTGCTTTCTCTTTTCTCTATAACCCTGCCGCAGTTGAGGCATTTCCAGCCTTCAAAGTTTATGAAATGGTCAAAGAAGGATTGTATAATCATCAAGCCACCGCATTTTGGGCACTTCATGTGTTCCTTTCTTAGACCTAGTTACCACATATATGCAGTAAATTATCAAAACTCCCTACCTCTTCTCCCTTTATTTTTCAAGAGGCAACATCTATTAATTGTAAACAGTTTTACAGAGTTGTAAAAAAAATTAATTTTCGCCCGATACTAAAGGGTTTTAGAAAATGCTAAATAATCTAAATAGCTCTGTAGGATAAAAGCTGCTGCGACCGAATGGCTTTTTTGTTTTTCTTCAGGACTTTTAAATTTTTTCGTTGAGACTTTTTCGGCTCGTTT
>JAUWHS010000064.1 GCA_030605785.1 bacterium | reverse complement strand
TTCCTGGATTTTTAATTTTGTTGCGCTTATTGGATCGCTAATTAGCATTTATTGGGTAATCACCTTGTTTGTTTCTAACCTTACAAGCTTTTCTATTTTTACATGGCATGATGTTATTGTTTCCTGGAACCGTTGGGCTTTGGATTGGTTTTATAATCACTATCCAGTTGGTATTTTGAATTATCCTCAATTAATTCCTGTAAATTGGTCGATATTTTATAAATTTATTGGAGAACCAATCCAGTATTTTCCTAAAATTATAATGCCTTTATTTCCGTTATCTATTTTATTTTTAATGTTTGATTTGGGGTTGCGTAAAAAATCTATTGGTTATTTTTGCGCGATTATCGCGACAACTCTTTTTTTAAAAAACGCGTTTGGAGGAATGTTGACTAGCGGGTTAGTTGATATTCCTGTCGCGTTTTTGGCTTTTTTATCTATTTATTGTTTGTTAATTTCTAACGAAGAAAAAAATAAAAAATATTTATTTTATGGTGTTATTTTTGCGGCAGGCTCAACTTTAACAAAACAGCCAGGTTTATATCTTTTTGCTGTTTATCCTTTTCTTGCCTGCTTTTTAGTTTTAAAACAACAAAAATCTTTTTGTACTAAAAAGAATTATTTAAGTTTTTTGGGCTTATATTTATTAGTTTTTTTTATTCTAATTGTTCCGTTTTATACCTATGCTTTTATGTATAACGGTTCTTCCGCTAATAGTGTTTTGCTTCAGGCTTCTTTTCATGGTGGGCATAGCTTGTTTTCTAAATTGATTTTTTCTATAAAAATATTTCTAAGTTACAATCTATTTTTTTTAAATATAATTCATAACCATCTTTTACATTTTGTTTTTGGGATTATCGCGGGATTGTTTTATGCCGTATTACTTTTGTTTAGTTTGTTAAATCGTTCCAGCCGGTATCTTTTACTGTTTTTACTGGCTCCATGGTTTTTGATTTGGAGTTATTCAACGTGCTATGATTTTCGTAATTTTTCAATTGTTGTTCCAATTTATGGTCTTTGTTTGGGTTGGGGTTTTGAAGAGTTCTTGAATTTTAAAAAAAATAGTTTTGTAAAAAAGTTTTTTTTATTTGTTAAAAAACAGATTAAATCTATAAAGGTTTATATTTTTGTTTTATTTTTGTTATTGGTTTTAACGTTAATTCATTTTAAGTATCCCATGAGCTATCTGGTTTATGAACAGCAGGAATTAATGTTAAAAAAAGATAACGAGCAATTAAATAGATTAATTTTAAAATATAAAAATTTAATATTTTTAGAAAAGATTTTGTTGACCGGGTACGCTTTTAATCGAATAGAACCATTAAGAAAAATTCCTCATTTTTATGCAAGATTGCGCATGGGAAAAGAAGAAATTGAAAAAGGGATTAATCTAAAAGATGAACGTTTGAATAATTATTTTAAAATTGTTAAAGATCCTGAGATTAAATATCTTTTAATTCCGGATAATGCTTTTGAAGAGATTAAAAATGATATTGAAAATAAAATTAAAACGGATGAGTGTCGTTTGATTTTTCATAAAGAAGGGTACATGTTTTTGGAGAAAGTAGGGTAGTCCATAATGGATGATAATGTTGTTGTAATAATCCCGGCATATAAATCGTCTAATAATTTAGTTTCTTTTGTACAAGGTTTAATTATTCAAAATAATTTAAAAATAGTTGTTGTTGATGATGGGAGTGGAGCTGAATACGAATCTATTTTTGATCAATTAAAAAATATAGGTGTTATTGTTTTGCATCATGATAAAAACTTAGGAAAGGGTCGAGCTTTAAAAACAGCATTTAATTATTGTTTAAATAATTTTGATGATGTTGTTGGAGTTGTAACGGCCGATGATGATGGGCAACACCTGCAAAAAGATGTTTTAAGAGTTATAGAAGCTTTAAAACAAACAATTATTGTTGTTCCAAATAAAAATAATTTGATTCTTGGCGCGCGTCAATTAGATAAAAAGGTGCCTTTAAGAAGTAAATTTGGAAATTTTATAACACGCAATATTTTTTACTTGGTTACAGGCCAAAAATTAAGTGATACGCAAACCGGTTTGCGTGGAATTCCTTTTGTGTTTTTACAAAACTTATTAAATATAAAAGGAGACAGATACGAATATGAAATGAATGTTTTATTGTCAGCCAAAAAATTGGGAATGAAAATAATACAAATACCGATTTCTACCGTTTATATTAAGGGAAATAAAAGTTCACATTTTAATCCAATAAAAGATTCGTTTAAAATTTATTCATCAATAATAAAGTTTATTTTTACCGGAAAGTGATTTTATGAATATAAATTCGGATAAATCAGTATATTTAATTTTGACTTTTACGCAGCGAAATGGAGAATAGTCTTGACTTTTCCCCATTATATATAATATTTTTCTTTGTATTGGTGTATTTTTATTTGGTTTGGAGGAGAGATGGAACGAGTACAAAAGAAATTTGTAATAAAAGATCTTGAAAAAAAAATGGTTTTAATTGTCGGGCCAAGACAGGCTGGAAAAACCTGGTTATCAAAAGATATTGCTAAGGAGTTTAAGAACAGTGTTTATCTTAATTACGATCAAGCTCTTGATCGTAAAATTATTAAGTCGCAATCGTGGTTGCCGGATACAGATCTTTTAATTTTAGACGAACTGCATAAAATGGAAGGCTGGAAAAATTATCTTAAAGGTGTATTTGATACAAAACCGGAGTCTATGCGACTTTTAGTAACCGGAAGCGCGAGATTAGATATATATAATCAGTTTGGAGATTCATTGGCAGGTCGTTATTTTAGGCATAGATTGTTGCCTTTTTCTTTGGCTGAACTTGCGCAGTTAAAAGAATCGTTAAATATGGATAGATTAAATGACAGAAGTGGCTTTCCGGAACCATATTTGGCTGAAAATGATACAGAAGCTAACAGATGGCGATTGCAATATATTAACAGCATGCTGAGCACTGATATTTTCGAGATAGATAAAATTTATAATGTAAAAGCAATGCAACTTGTTTTTGATATGCTTAGAACCAAAGTTGGATCACCAATATCATATCAATCTCTTGCCGAAGATATTGCCGTTTCGCCAACAACTGTAAAAAAGTATATTCAAATACTGGAGGTTTTATTTATAGTTTTTAGAGTAACTCCATATTCAAAGAATATTGCGCGCAGTCTTTTGAAAGAACCCAAAATATATTTTTTTGATACGGGGATTGTTCAAGGAGATGATGGAGTTAAGTTGGAAAATTTAGTTGCCGTTAGTTTGCTTAAAAATATTTATGCGATGAATGATTATAAAGCAAAACAATGCGCTTTACATTATTTAAGAACCAAAGAAGGTATTGAGGTTGATTTTGCTATTTCATGTCAGGATAAAATTGAATCAATTATTGAGGTGAAGCTTTCTGATAATTCTTTGAGTAAGGCATTGGTCTATTTCCATGAAAAATATAATTATCCGGCAATGCAATTGGTTAAATTTTTGCGTAATGAATACGAAAATAATGGAATAAAAATATTAAAGGCAGAAAAATTCTTATCCAAATTGTTTTTGTAATGTTTTGGTTCGTTTTAAAAAAAGAAATTAAAAAATGAAAAATCCAACAATTATTGTTGTTCCAATGGTTTCAGTTGTTTTAGGAACATATAATCGTTTTAATTTTTTAAAATTAACAATTGATAGTATCCGAGAAGAATTAAAAGATACTAAACATGAAATTATTGTTGTTGATGGTGGATCAACTGATAAAACTTTGCCCTGGCTGTTAAAACAAAAAGATGTTTTAACAGTTGTTCAACACAATCGTGGAGAGTGGGCAGGAAAAAAGATTGAACGCAGATCCTGGGGCTATTTTATGAACTTGGGTTTTAAATGCGCTCAAGGAAAATATATTTGTATGGTCAGTGATGATTGTTTAGTTGTTCCAAACGCAATTAAAAATGGAATAAATCTTTTTGATGAAAAATTATCGAGTGGCGAAAAAATAGGCTCAGTTGCTTTTTATTGGCGCAACTGGCAGATGCATAAAAAATATTTTGTCATGACAACCTTTGGTAATACGTTGTATGTAAATCACGGTTTGTTTTTAAATAAAGCCTTGAAAGAAATTAATTACATCGATGAAGAAAGCTTCCAGTTTTATAACGGAGATTGTGATTTAGGTTTAAAATTCGCGCGTGCGGGGTACAAATGTATTGCGTCAGAAAATTCTTATATTGAACATTATCAACACGCGAATTTAAAAGTTCGCAAAACAAATGAGGGCTTATCTTCTCTTGATGGTCCGGCCTTTTTAAAAAAATGGAAAAACATTTTTTGGACTGATGAAAATAATTTGGGTGGGCAAATTATTGAAAAAGAATTTTACGATAAAGCAAAAACGGCAGAAAAATATAAATATATTCAATTTAAACATTTAGATGTAATTGGATTTAAATTTGCGCAGGGAAGCAAAAAGTTTTTGAAGAGATTTTTGAAGAGGGTCTGAAATTAGAGTATTTGCTATTCAGACCATGTGTTTGACAACGTTTGTTCCTGATGACATGATTTGAGTATGTTTATAAAATAAATTGAGGTAATAAGGATGAAACAGCTTCCAATTGGTATTCAAACTTTTGAAAAAATAATAAAAGGTAATTATTTATATGTTGATAAAACTAAACAAATTTATGACATTGTTTCTGGTGGGACAACATATTTCATTTCTCGTCCTCGCCGATTCGGTAAATCTTTGCTTTGTTCTACATTAGAGGAGGTTTTTAGGGGAAATAAAGAATTATTCAAGGGGTTGTGGATCTATGATTCCAATTACAGCTGGGAGCCGCATCCTGTGATTAGAGTAAGTATGCCTAAAACAAAATATGATTCTCCTGAGCTATTTGAAAAATGGCTAAATGAGATGGTTGATGATATTGCAAAAGAAAGCTCTATTGACGTAGGACAGAATAGAACTTTGCCAAGTAAGTTTTCAACCATCATCAAAGCATTATCTAAAAAAAATAAAGTTGTGATTATTATTGATGAATATGATAAGCCCATTTTGGATAACATAACCAACATTGAAATTGCTGATAAAATGCGTGATGTGTTGAGTAGCTTTTACTCCACATTTAAAGATTTAGATCAATATCTAAAGTTTATATTTTTAACAGGCATAACGCAGTTTTCAAAGACATCAATTTTTTCAGGACTGAATAATTTAAAAAACATAACGATAAATGAAAAATATTCTGATTTGCTTGGTTATACGCAGGAGGAGTTAGAAAGCTTTTTCAAGAATTACATTGTTGAAGCATCAAATAAACTTGGTGTATCAAAAGAT
The DNA here is from genome assembly GCA_030605785.1 of bacterium. Classification (GTDB taxonomy): domain Bacteria; phylum Babelota; class Babeliae; order Babelales; family JAUWHS01; genus JAUWHS01. The sequence goes on along the minus strand of JAUWHS010000064.1, from coordinate 4,102 downwards.
GAGGTTCTTAAGAAATTGAAAGACTGGTATAACGGTTATTGTTTTGTTGAAAATTCTTCAAAAGTTTATAATCCATTTTCTATTTTATTGTTTTTCGATGAGTATAAGTTTAAAAATTATTGGTTTAAATCCGGTACGCCAACATTTTTAATGGAATTAATAAAAGAGAAGGACTATGATTCGGAAGATTTGGAGGTTGTGGAGCTAAATGCCGCAGAAATAGATTCTTTTGATATTGAAACACTTCCATTATTTACAACCCTTTTTCAAACAGGTTACCTTACAATTGTTGGATATGATGAAGAGACAGAAAACTATAAATTATCTTTTCCTAATGAGGAAGTAAGAAAGTCATTTTTGCAGCACTTGTTAGCAAGTATCACAAAGTATCAGATCGCGAAAATTTCAAAAGATGTTGTTGCTCTTAGAAAAGCTTTGCAACGAAACGATATAGATTCATTTGTATTTGTTTTAAAAATCTTTTTCGCGAATATTCCATATACTGTGCAGGACAAGCAAAAAGAGCAAGACTATCAATTTTTGTTTTATGCGATGCTAAAACTTTTTGGGTTTGCGATTATTGTTGAAGAGCCAACGAATATTGGACGAATTGATGCCGTTATAACTATGAATGATTATATTTATATTTTTGAGTTTAAAATAAATCAGAGCGCGGAAAAAGCATTGCAACAAATTGAAGATAAAAAATATTATGAGAAATACTTGAACTCAGATAAAAAAGTAATTTCTGTTGGGATCAATTTTGATAGCAAAGAAAGAAACATTTCAGATTTTGTTGTTAAAGAGATAGAGTAGATTAAAATTGTTGTTCGATTTGTTTTGATAAATCATGTTTTGTTATCTCAATTATATTTTTATTTTGAATTTTTAAAATTCTATTCATTTTTTCAATAAAATAAAGCCGGTGTGAAATTATGATAACCGTTTTGTGTTTGCAGATTTCATCTATTGCGAGTTTGATCATATTTTCTGATTTTTGATCTAGCGCGGAAGTTGCTTCATCAAAAATTAAAATTTCCGGATTTTTAAGTAACGCTCGCGCGATTGTTAATCTTTGTTTTTGGCCGCCGGAAAGTAGCGCTCCGTTTTCACCGACAACGGTGTTGTAACCGTTTGGTAAATCCTGAATAAATTCATGCGCGTGCGCAGCTTTGCACGCATCAATAATTTCGCGCTTGGCTGCCGTTTGTTTTGAATATGAAACGTTAGCGTTTATTGTGTCATTAAATAAAAAGGCATGTTGTCCAACATAACCTATTTGATTTCTCAAGCTTTCAAAAGTTAAATTTGTTATATCTTTACCATCGATTATTATTTGGCCGGTTGTTGGATTTAAAAAACTTAAAATTAAATCACATAATGTACTTTTTCCGCAACCGGAAGATCCAATTAATCCAATGCTTTCGCCTTTTTTAATTTGTAAATTAAGATTTTTTAGAACTTGAGTTTTATCATTGTATTGAAAACAAAGATTTTTAATATCAATTGAATTGTTAAATTTATCTAGAATTAAATGCCTGTTCTTTGTTGCCGGATAAACTTTTTCCATTAATTCAAAAATTTTATCTCCCGCCGCCAGGCCATATTGAACTTCAGAATAAACATTAATTAATCGTTTTAACGGTTGATAGCTTAGCAGAAGAGCCGCGAAAAATGCTGTTAATTGGCCCGGTGTGATTGTTCCATTCATGATTTGAATAGCAGAGATATAAAAAACAACACCACTTCCAATTATCGCTATTGATTCAACAAACGCCGGCGCTAACCCTTCGATTTTTACATTTTTCATTGTGGAGCTGAAGTATGCTTTTAAATGATTTTCGATTCGATTTATTTCTGTTTTTTCAGCGTTAAAAGCCTTAATTTCTTTTATGCCTACAAATGTTTCCTGAAAAGATGAGCTTACATTTCCCATTTTATTTTGAATGTTTGTGGACGCTTTTTTAACTGCGGCGCCGACTTTTTTTATGGTAATTCCAATTAGTGGAGCAATTAGAATCATTAAAAGCGCAAGTTTAAAGTTTTGTGTAAATGCAACACCAAGTAAAAAAATTGCTTCAAAAAAACTTCTAACACCGTTTTTAATTGCGCTTGAACTTGCTTGCTGAATCATTTGGATATCATTTAAAAAATGAGACATCAATTTTCCGGTTGTTTTTTCCTCTTTAAAGAAAGACATAGGAAAATAAATTATTTTTTTAAACAAATCATTGCGAATATCGTTTACAACTTTGTTTCCAATCCAGTTCATGTAGTAGTGTGAAAGATACATGAATAGGCCTTTTAAAAGAAAAAGAAAAACGAAGAGTAAAATAAAAGGAATTATTAATTTGATGGAGTGTTTTACGAAAACATCATCAACCGCGTTTTTTATAATATATGTTGGCGCGGCGGAAAAGATTCCGTAGAGTGTTGCGGACGCAATAGATAATGCTAATCGCCCCCAATATTTTTTTGTGTAGTTTAGAATTTTTTTCAATGTTGTCATTTTTAATCTTTTGATTAAGAGTTGTCTTTATTTTTATTTAAAAATATACAGTAAGAATTATTTGAGAATAAGTAAAGAAAAGTCCCCGAACTTTATTTCGGGGACTTTAGATGTTTTTATTTTAAGCCGTGTGTTTGCATTTTGTACCTAAAGAGTGTAAAAATGACGGCTTGTATTCCATAATTTATGACATTACTAACTAGCGTACTTTTTATTTGACTTAACAAAGGATTTTGAACCGGTAAATTTTCCAATTTTTTAAGTCCTTCTGCTATTTCGTTTCTGTCGTTTTCGCTATCCATTAAGTGATCTTTTAATTCAGATCTCATGATTTCGGTTAATTGAGTTTTACGGAATTCACTATCCCCACCCGGACAATGAAAGTGGAAGTGTTCCGGATTAGTTTCAAGGTCATTTGGTGTTGTCGCGTTACTGATAGAAGATATTGCAAAGTTTCTAATCCATGAGGTTATCAAAGCTATAATAAAAGTTGTTAATGTCGCGCCAACAGTTCCGCCCAAGGTTCCTAAAATAGAAGCTGTTTTGATAAAAACTTTTTTTAATCGGCTTTCTGTTTTTTTAACTTCTTGTTCGATCATTTCAGATTTTTCATATTCGCCGGATTCTTCCGCTATTTTTGCCTTTGCTTCTAAAATTTGAAGCTTTAGTTGAAGCTTTGTCATTTCATCCGTTAGCTTTTCGATTTCTTTTTTTGAGGAAGCTGCTTTTTCTGTTTTAAATGTTGGCTGTGTATCTTCTGATATTTCAGTAACGCTTCTGTCTTTTGCGTGTATTGAATTTAAAGATAGAAAAATAACACTTGATAGAATCAAAACTTTTTTCATTTTACCCTTTGTAGTTTGGGTGGTTTTTAATATTAGTATTAGCGCAAAAGTTTATTTTATTTTGTGCAAAAGTCAAAATTTTATTTAGAATAAATCGGAAAAGTTTTGCAAAGTTTTTCAACTTCTTTTTTTAAGTTGCTTAAAAATGTTTCATCATCCTTTTTATGAATTGCTTGATTAACAAAATGTACAACTTGTTTTGCTTGTTCTTCTTTAAAACCTCTTGTTGTAATCGCGGGAGAACCAATGCGAATTCCGCTAGTTTTTAATGGTGATTCTTTATCAAAGGGAATTAAATTTCTATTTAAATTTATGTTGCATTTTTCTAAGGTTTGCTCAACTATTTTTCCTGTAATTGATTCTGTTGGTGTGTCTTTGAATTTACTTTTCAAATCCACTAAAAATAAATGATTATCCGTTCCTCCGGAAATAATTCTGTAACCTAAACTTTTAAATTCGTCAGACATTGCTTTCGCGTTTTTTATAACCTGTTCTTGGTATTTTTTAAATTCAGGTTTTAACGCTAATTCAAACGCGACACCTTTCGCGGCAATTATATTTTCAAGTGGGCCTCCTTGTGTTCCGGGCATTACAGCCTTATCAATGATTTGCGCGTGTTCAGATTTGCAACAAATTAAACCACCGCGAGGACCACGTAAAGTTTTGTGTGTTGTACTGCTTACAAAATCAGCAAAAGGGATGGGAGAAGGGTGAATTCCCGCCGCGACAAGACCCGCAATGTGCGCCA
>JAUWHS010000080.1 GCA_030605785.1 bacterium | reverse complement strand
TCAAATATAAGGGATGGTCCCAACAAATTATTTAAATAAAGAGCGATGTTGTTTAAACCCAAATTACAATTAACCTCTTTTTTTATAATTTCAAAACCTTGTTTTTCCATTTGAGGGTCAATCTTGCTTTCATTTTTATCTAAAACATTTAATGCTAAGTTTAAGGCTTTCATCTTTTTTACAGACAATAAATTATTATTAAAACAAACTGATTGGTATTTAGTTATGAAAAAAACAAAAAGAAGAAAAAGAGACAAGGCAACTAAAAGTTCTATTAACAAAAAACCGCGCTTCTTTTTCAAGTGATTCTCCTTTATCTTTCTAACTAATTGACTTTAAATGATTTAAACCCATAAATTGACATAAAGTAAATAAAAATTGAAAAGGGATAAGATGAAAAAGAAATTTTTATATTTTTTAGCTTTATTGATTCCATTGTTTTTTATAGAAACATCAATCACAAAGACTCCGGAACCGGAAGGCTTTGAAGAGTTCATGAAAAATGTCGACATGGACCAACTCTTAAAGGACATGGAAGACGTTTTTGGGCCAATTGATGAAAAATCCAAAACGAAAACAAAAGAAACTCCAAAAATACCGGTTAAAAAAACAATTCCTTCTCCACCCGTAAAAAAAGAAGGCCTAGAAACATCTTTTAAAAAACCATTTGAAGTCTCCAAAGGTGAATCATCTCAAAAAATAAAAAAGCTCTCGAAAGAAAAAAGAGAGGCATTTCTGTTTTATATGAATGACTTTTTAAAAAAATTAGATTTACTGGAAAACAAAATTGATAGCTTTGATTTGGGCATTCCATTTAAAGAAGAGCTCGAGGATTTAAAACTTGGAGGGAAAAGAGAAAATTATAAAAATCTAATAAACAATATAAGAATTCAATACGGAAGAATAAAAAGCAAGCAACTATTTCAAAGAGCTTTCTATTTATCTTCAAATACTCAAGTTCGTGAAAATATAATTAAGGCGATAAAAAAACTAAAAAACATAGAACCGGAGATTGCAACAATTAAACGCGATGATGATCTATTAAAACCTCAAACAATTAAAAAAAACAATCAATTAAAAAAAGATATAACACAGTTTTTTTCAATAACACTCCCTTCAATTTCTGAAAAACTTTCTAAAGTTACAGACACTGAAAAAATTAAAAGGGAAATAGAAGAAAAAAAGAAAAAACGTGAACAAGTTATAAAAACAGCGCAGCGCAAACAAACACAAGCCGCGCAGGCAGCAAAAAGAAAATCATTATTTCCGCCTGCCACCAAAGGTAGAACCCAACCTTGGCAACAAGGAAGGAGAGATGGCTTTTTACCTCCATGGCAGGACAGGAGAAGACCCGGAAGTTATGCCCCATCTCGAGAAACGTCAAAACTTCCAACGACTGGCACAAAAACCAAAAGACCTGAAAAAACTGACAGCAAAACAGCAACAACAGAAGATGAAAAAAAAGGTTTTTCCGCGGGAAAAGGAAAAAAAGAACTCAATAAAATTATAGGATTAAAAAAAGAGATTGCTGAAAGTTTAAAGGAAAACATCATTAATAAAGTATCCACAAATCTTTTAACTGAAAAAGGAGATTTATCTGAAATCGCGCAAGCGTTTAAAACAATCAAGCATCATCAATCAAAACTATCTGAAGAAGAAATTAAAGGACTACAAAAAAATGAAGGCTACAAAAAAGCGAACACCTTTTTAACAGAACAATTAAAAGCGGCAATTCCATACATTATTAAACTTTGTAAATTTATACCTTCAGAAATACCTGATAATAAAAAACAAAAGTTTGAAACAGAACAAAAGGCAAGCCTTGAAATTTATAGTCAAATACAGCAACAAAAAGATTTGAAAAATACAGCCGAACAAGAACTGACAAAATATAAAAAAGAAATTTGGGAACAAATTGAACAAATTAATAAAAAAACGGTGTTAAATAATACGGAAAGAAAACAGTTACAAAATTTACTATTACTGTTTGAAAAAGAACCAAGGGGCCAAATTTATAAAGAATCGGAAAAGGATCTCAAAACAATTAGTACCAAAATAAAAGCTCCAACAAAAGAAGCCGTTACTCAAAAAGAAAAAGAAGAAAAAGCAGCAACAAAAATTCAAAGGTGGTTTAGAAAACACCGGCAAAAGAAAAAAGACGAAGAAGATCCTACCCCTGTTGAATAACGTAAAAACTAAATACGAAGGCCGGTTTTTAACCGGCCTTTCTTTATTATTCTAAAACTTTAATACATCTGGGACACAAATCATCTTTTCCCGGTTCTGTACTCCATTGCCAACAACGAGGACATTTTGTTCCTTGCGCGTGTTCAACTTTAATATAAACACCCTGCATTGAACTTTCCGTTAAATTATCTTTATTTTTAACAAATTCAAACTGAGAAACAATAAACCAATTTTTGAAAAATTCTACCCAATGATCACATCTTTTTCGCGAATCATTTATGAACTCTTGAATCTTTTCAACTTTTTCATTTGTAGCTTCTAAGGAAAGAGTAACTTTCGCTTCAAGGGAATGTTTGACCAAACCGTTTGCGCGTTGTTCTTCGATACTTTTTAACACTGAATCTCTTAAGTTTTCCAGCGCCTGCCAAGTCGGTTCATCCTTATTTTCCCATTCATCGGAAAGCTTTACAAACTCTTGCAGGTGAATAGATTCTTTTTTATTTTTTTGATAATAATCGGAAACTTCTTCCGCTAAAAAAGAAAGCATCGGAGTCATTAATTTTGTGATTGTATCGAGAATATGATAGATAACGGTTTGAGCCGATCTTCTTAAAATTCCATCCGCTTTTTCAACATAAAGTCTGTCTTTTACAATATCAAGATATCCCGCGCTTAAATCATTCGCGCAATAATTGTTCAAAGCATGAAAGGCTGACGGAAAATCATATTTGTTGTAAGCATTTTCTATGTTTTTTGAAAGATCATACAGCTTAGATAAAGCGTATTTATCAATTGAAAGAAGTTGACCAAATTTAACAGCGTCTTTGTCTATATCAAAATCATATAAATTGGAAATCATAAATCGACAAGTATTCCTAATTTTTTTGTAAACTTCCGTTACATTTTTCAAAACTTGATCTGAAATTATAACGTCCCCTTCATAATCCGCGCTTGCAACCCAAAGTCGTAAAATATCACGACTTAGCTTTTTCATTACATCCTGAGGCGCAATTACATTTCCAACTGATTTGGACATTTTGTGACCTTTAGCGTCAACAACAAAACCATGCGTCAAAATTTCACGCATTGGAGCCTGATCACTTAAAATCATGGACGCGAAAAGTGAACTTTGAAACCAACCGCGATGCTGATCTGAACCTTCAAGATATAAATCACATGGAAGACTTAATTCCGGAAACTTTTTCAAAACCGCGTAATTTGTGACGCCTGAATCAAACCAAACATCAAGAATATCTCGTTCAATTTCAAATTCATTTAAATCAGAATTTCCGCGCTTACATTTAAAGTTTTTATCAATTATTTGATCTTCAATTAATTTTTGCGGAGTAACAGTATCCCAATATTCAATTCCTATTTTCGCGACTTTTTGCGCGACCTTTTCAACCATACTACTATCTAAAAACGCTTCGCCACACTGCTTACAAATTATCGCCGGAATTGGAACACCCCATTGCCTCTGACGAGAAATACACCATTCCGTTCTATTATTTATAAAAGCCTGAAAACGATCTTTTCCCCAAGAAGGAATAAATTTTATTTTTTTTGTCTCTTTTAATGATCGTTCAACTAAATTATTTTTTTCTAAATTGCAAAACCATTGATCGGTTGCTCTAAAAATTAACCCTTGATGACAACGCCAACAATGCGGATAAGAGTGCGAAACAGATTGTTTGTGTAATAATTTTCCTAGCTCATGTAACTTTTTTAAAACCCAAATTTGACCATCAACAACCTTCATCCCTTCAAGTTCTTTTGGCTCTATCCCCTCCGTATATTCTCCACTCGAAGAAAGAGGTGAAAAGATTTCAAGTTTATGCTTTAACCCCAAAAAATAATCTTCCGGTCCACAACCGGGAGCAGAATGCAAACAAGCGGTTCCTTCACCAAGAAGTACAATATCATCAAGAATTAATGGAATTTGAAAATTTTGAACAATTGGATGATAAACTTTATAACCTTCAACCACACTTGAATCAAAAGTCGCGAGAACTTTTTTATCAATTTCTAAAGTTTTACAAATTTTGTCAGCGAGAACTTGCGCGACAACGAAAGATTGATTTTGCTCTTTACCCTGCAATAAAACATATTTTGCGTTTGGATTTAAAGCAACGGCGCGGTTTAAAGGAATTGTCCAAGGAGTTGTTGTCCAAACCAAAAAATTAACATCTAAATTTGGATTTTTTTTCAACACATCCGAAAATAGTTTTTGCGCGTCTTTTTTATCAAAAGGAAAAAGAATATAAATTGAAGGATCTTTTCTATCTTTGTATTCAATTTCAGCGGCAGCCAAAACGGTTTGACAAGAAGCGCACCAAGGAACCGTTTTCCCTTTTCGTTCTATAAACCCGTATTTTATAAACTTTGAGAAAGCTCTTAAAATGTCAGCTTCATATTCAGGATCCATTGTGATATATGGATGTTGCCAATCGGCCAAAATTCCAAGTTCTTCAAATTCTTTTTTCTGAACCTTAATCCATTTATTCGCGTAATCGCGACATGCCTTTTTAAATTCAACTCTATTAAAATCGGAATTCTTTTTATCAACCTTTAATTCAGCTGAAACCTTTAGTTCAATTGGCAAACCGTGACAATCCCATCCCGGTTTAAAAGGAGCGCAAAATCCATCCATTCTTTTGGACTTGCAAACCATGTCCTTTAAGATTTTATTTAAAGCGTGTCCTATATGTATTGGACCATTCGCGTACGGAGGACCATCATGCATAACATATTTTTTTTTATTTTTATTTTCTTTGTACGTTTTTTCATACAAATTTTCTGATTGCCAGCGTTCAAGGATTTCAGGCTCTTTTTTCTGCGCATTAGCCCGAATAGAAAATTCAGTTTTAGGAAGATTTAAAGTTGACTGATATCTATTTTTATCATTTTTTTCACTCATTCTAACAACCTTCTATGCAAATAAATCGGCTCACAAGACAGGACAAAGCCTTATTTTACTATACATTTAGGTTAAATAGAAGAGGCCGGGAATTTTTCCCAGCCTTTTTTATTTCTTGCTACACATAACAGAAGAAAACATTTTTTTTACATAAAATTTTATTATCAGAAACTGACTTTAGAAAATTATTATCTTTTATCAATCATCAAAAGACGCTCTTTATGTCGCCCTTCTTTAAATCTCGCGTCAAGCCAGGCTTTAAATATTAAAAAAGCGTCTTCAAATAAAACCAAATCCGCGGGAAGAACTAAAACATTAACTCCATCATCCTCTTTTGCTAATTTCGCTACAACCTCATTCCAACAAATACCGGCATAAATTCCCGGCAACCTGTTTGCGGCAATTGACATTCCTATACCGGAACCACAAATTAAAATTCCGCAATCGGCCTCATTTTTTAACACTTTGGCACAAAGGGTCTTAGCGTAAATTGGATAATCACTTCTGTCTTTACTATTTGCGCCAATATCAATCCATTCGTATTCTGTAAATTTTTCAATGATGGCTTGTTTTAAATCAAAGCCTCTATGATCAGCTCCAATAACGATCTTCTTCACCAATCCACCCCTCTCTTTCAAACTTTTTCATTGCTTTTTCATTCTCTTCGTTTGACCATGCAACTTTAGTTTCTAAATTAGGAGAACTAAAATACAAAGTCATTCCGCTTGCTTCTTTTAAGTAAAAATTTCCGACCATGTCAGTTGCGGGAAATTTTACTAAATATGGAGACTTGAATGAACTAAACCTGGATCCAAAAAAGAATTGAATCTCAGGTTCAAGCTCGACTTCTTTAATACTGATAGGCGCGACTTTTTTATCACCAACCTGCAAGTACATAGACCATAATGAATCTTTTTCAGTCATTGATGTATTATTCTTACCTCTCACGTCAGCCAAAACATAAAATGAAATCCAATGTTTACTTTCTTCTAATTGCCTTCTAATTAAAGCGTCTTTTGTATTTTCGTCTTTTCCTTTTTTGTTGCAATGAACATTTTCAAAAGCAACTTTCATTTCATCAGACATCCACAACGTGTCGAATGTCGCTTTTGTCGCAAACTGAACATAAGCTCTGGTTGATTTTAAATTTTCTTGGATTAATTCTGTGTAATCATCTTTTTTTTCAGTTGCTTGAGGAAATTCATCGTTAGACATTTCGTAATACTTTACACAAGATGGAAGCATAATTAAAAATAACAGATAAAAAAATATAGAATATTTTTTACAGATCATACCATTCCCCTATTCAATAAATTTGAATCAAACCTTACATTTATTGTTTATACCAAATTTGAATAAATCTTACCAACAAACGAATTTTGCCAATCTTTTGATAAAGAAAATTTAAATCATTATCATTACTTAATAATAAAGCTTTATTTTACCTAGGAGAAAAATATGAACAGTCTGTCCTCAATGATTTGCAAAAAATATTTATCATTTAAAAACAAGGAAAAAAATATTTCGTTTATGATTAAAATTTGTTTTCTTGGAATTTTAATCGGAACATTTTCTTTAATGCTAACATTAATAATTATGAACGGTTTTGAAAAATCTATTCACGAAAAAATGCAAGGAATTAACGCGCAGGTTTTAATTTATAGTCCCGGGAATCAAGTTGATTATAAAACCCTGAAACCTTACATTGAAAAGAATTTTTCAAATTACGTACAAGCCGTAAGCGGTAATAGTATCAAACAGGTTTTAATAGATCGCAACAAAAACCAATCCGTTATGTTTATAAAGGGTCTGGATCCTGAAGCTGAAGCTAAAGTTACAAATTTAAAAGATAAAATTATATTACCAATATTACCCAAAGAAGAAATCCTCGAAGTTCTTTTGAAAGAAAACGGAATTATCGTAGGACACAAAACAGCAAAACAATATAATTTGAAATTAGGCGAAACCATCAGACTCTTAATTCCAAAACCAAATAGCAAAAATAAAATTGGATTAAAAAAGAAGGAAGCAAAAGTTGTTGGTTTTTTCAAAATAGGATTGGAAGAATACGATAATAATTTCGCTTTTACCTCTCTGGAGTTCTTAAACAATTTATTTAAAGAAAAAGAACCGGGAGTAGATCAACTAACATTAAAGTTAAAAACACAAATCGCGCCTGAATCAAATAGTCAAAACTTTTTTTCTTTAATTTTTAATAATTTAAAAAACAAAATTTATTTATTTTTCAGCGGACAAAATCAGGAAGATTTAATTATTAAAAACATGTCTGCGGCGCTACCCGGTTTGGTTGTAACTTCATGGAAAAATCTTTACCCCGCCCTAGTTTCATCATTAAAACTAGAAAAATACGTAATGTTTTTCATCCTCGCTTTAATAACTTTAGTCGCAAGCATGAATATGATTTCTTTGTTATTCATGCAAATTCAAAATAAAAGAAGAGACATCGCAATTTTAAAATCAATGGGAATGCCAAACAAAAACATACGCTCAATATTTTTAAAACTTGGTTTAAGTATTGTTTTGTTTGCTTCAATTTTCGGGCTAGGCTTTGCGGCATTAATTGGTTTTTTACTTGAAAGATATCCATTTATTCAACTGCCGGATGTTTATTACATTTCTTACTTACCGGCAAAAATGGATTTTGAAATCTTTTTAGTTGTTTTTCTCGCAACAATGTTAATTGGATTTCTGGCTACATGGATTCCGGCTAAAAGAACTAAACGAATTAATATCGCGCAGGTTTTAAGGCAAGAGTAAAAACACAAAAAAATAGGATGCTTTTTTTAGCATCCTATTTTAATTTTTTAGATAACTATCTATACAACAAAACTTACAAGATCGGGAATAATAGGTTTTAAGAATTCCGGAGTTAAATCATAAACAGAAGAAAGGTAAGGTAAAACAACTTTAGCAGCTGCAAAACCGGAAACAATACTTCCCAACGGATTAGAATAAATTTTGTATAAAAAATTAGTCCAAACAAGATTTGCGGTTTGTCCCGGATGATTTATTGCATATTCTGTTAAATAAGGATAAATGTAATAAACCATTATATACATAACAGCAACACTTTTAACAATATCAACAACTGTGAATACAGAACCCTTACCAAGAACCCATACACCTTTACTTAAATTATAACCTAACCATTTTAAGAACTGTTGATTTTTGATTTCGTAATTTAAAGTTATAACAAATTTATCATTATCTTTTTTAATTTTATTTACAGTAAATTTAATGCCTGTGATTTTTTTCACCAAAGGACTAAATTTCTTATCAATAATTTTAATTAAACTTACAGCCGTTGGATTTTCAGGTAAATCTTTTTTAAATGATTCCAATATTTTTTGATTCTTTTCAGAAATCTTTTTATTTACTTCTTTTTTATCTGAATCTTCAGTTGGCAAAGTGCTTTTTATCTCACCAGAGAAAAAGTCTAAAATATTTTCAGATGTAACTTCTATTTGACCTTTTGATACATCATGGAAATTAACTTTAGAACTAACGCTGCCCGTTACAAGAAAAAGAGAAAATAAGAAAAACAAACATTTTTTCATTTTGAAGTCCCCCACTTAATAATTAAAACCAACTTAAAACATCAATTTATAAGCTTTATCTAATAAAATATTAGTTCTACATCCAAAAAGAAACAAAAGCTTTTATACAAAAACAATGAAAAATAACGTTTTTTAAGTCTTTATATTTTTTTTTGTTTCATATTGAAATTTTATAGAGGATCTAAATAAAACTTTTTAACAATGTTAATAGGATTTCTGGCCACATTGATTCCGGCCAAAAGAATCCGAACGAATAAATATTGCTACAAAAATGAAAAGAGGCCGTTTTTTTATCGACCCCTTTTTTATTCTATTTTTTATATTTTACTTGGAAGTTTGATCCGGATTAAGTCCAACCCAACTAAAAGCCCAACCCAACCAAGATTGCGCCGGTTGTTCATTATCCTCTTCATCATCCGGAAAATGGTCTTCTAAGACAACATCTTTATTTTCTGGCATTTCAGGTAAAAAACTATAAACCCAACCCAAAAAAGATTGTTTTGGTTGCGATGCATAATCATTTTCTAATTCTTCTAAGATACTACATGGCGTTTCTGTTTTATCTGTTTGGCCTTCTGAACATTCTTTATTCTGTTTTCTTTTTAATGTTAATGTCCCCCAAATGTTTATTGCTCTTTTTGCCTCTTCTCTATTTAATGTTGCGCCAGAATTATATTGATTTCCAAGCTCTTCTAATTCTTTTAGCAATTGTTCCTTTTTATTATCATCTTCTTCTATTGAACCATTTTCATTCTCATTCATAAGTTTAATAAATTCCCTAAGCATCATTTTGTTACTATTAGAATCTCTTCTACCTCTACCTTTATTTCCATAAACAACAGGTTTATATTCTTTTAAATCTACGTCTTTAGAAACAGATTCTTCTTCATGAACAATCATCGTACCTTCATCCCTTATTATTATAGTATCACCTGCTTCTGAATCAGAATCTTCAATTTGACTCGATTTCATTGCAAACATATTACCAATCAAAGAAACCTGTAATAAAAATAAGAAAAATATTTTTTTTAACATTTTTAAACCTCCTATTTAATTATCCTAAAATCATTTAAAACTGTATTTTTAGCTACCTTCAAACTAAAGAAATTGTTTCTATCTGTCAAAAGGCCGGTATCCCTAAAAAATTCCTTAAATTTAACGCAAAAGATTGTTTTTTGATGAAAATTCCTCATTTATCGCAAAAATTATAAAAAAATAGTTTGATATAATTAATTAAAATTTTTAAAAACAAAGGTTTATTATGAAAATCCCTAAAATTCAAGACTTAGATTTAGAACATAAACGTATTTTTTTACGCGCGGATCTGAATGTCCCATTAAAAAATCGCCAAATTTTACAAGATTTCAAATTAAACTCTATTTTGCCAACAATTGATTACATCTTAAAAAATGGTGGGAAAGTAATTTTAGCAACGCATATCGGACGTCCCGACGCAAAAAGTCAGACTAATTTTTTTGATGAAAACCTATCAACAAAAATCATACAAAACTGGTTTAGGCAAAAAAGTTATAAAATAAAATATGAAGTTGATTTAAAAAAAGCAGAACTTGAAAGTAACCAGAATTTTGATGAAATTTTGCTTCTGGAAAATTTGCGTTTTTTCAATGGCGAACAAGAAACTAATTTAGAATTTGCAAAACTTTTATCAAAACTCGGAGACATTTACATAAATGACGCTTTTGGAGTTTGTCATAGAGATGACACCTCTGTAACTTTACTTGCGCGACAATTTGATAAAAAACATAAAGCTTTTGGTTTCTTGATTGAAAAAGAAATTGAAAATTTAGAAAAGTTAAAAAACAATCCTAAAAAACCGTTTATTCTAATTTTAGGTGGAAACAAAATAAAAGATAAAATTCCATTACTAAAAAACTTTATATCTCAAAAAAGAGTAAATTCAATTTTAATTGGAGGCGCAATTGCCAACTCATTTTTAAAAGCGCAAAGCAAAGATATTGACAAATCAAAGATTGAAGAAAATTCAATTAAAACAGCAAAAGAAATTTTAGAATCAGCGCAAAAAAATAGTATTAAAGTTTTGCTTCCAAAAGATTTTGTAAAAGTTAATGATGAAAATGTTGATATCGGTTCTGAAACTATAAATTTTTTTGATACAGAAATAAAAAGAGCAAAAACAATTTTTGTAAATGGAACAATGGGAATTTACGAAAGAGAAGAATCAGCAAACGGAACAAAACAAATTTTAGAACGTGTCGCAAATTCAAACGCTTTTTCTATTGTTGGTGGAGGTGATGCGGTTGCGGCAACTTTTTTATTTAATTTTCAAAAACAAATGAATTTTTTATCAACCGGTGGTGGCGCGACTTTAACTTTTTTATCAGATCAAAATCCATTTTTAGAAATGCCGGGCTTGTATTTTATCTTTAAGTAAACCTTCATAAACATATCTATAAACACCCTTGTATATTTCAAGAAACGTCGCTTCCCTATTTTTCTCAATAAAAAACACTAAATTATTAATGGTTTCATAATCAAAAACAAACTTCATATTACGACTTATATAATTTGATATTTTTAAATTAAAATCTCTCCTTTTTTTAAATTGCTCTAACGAATAATCTTTCACTAAATCAAACAAATGAAACAAACAAGCAATATTACTAGATAAAAGTGTATATGAGCAAGACCTCAATTCTTCAACGTTATTTACATTCGGAAAAAACATTTCTAAAAAATCTTCGTTATATGTTAAATTATTCAAAATATGACCGGCATCAAATAAATCGCTAAAACTCTCTTGTAAAACTTTAAAATATTTTATTTTTTCCGGATCATCCTGATCGTTTGCGGCTTTTATAATTCTATCAACATCGCTACATAAAAATAAAATTCTCGCTTTGGGGCTACTTAGCAACCGATCCATTCTTTTATCTTTAAAAGAACTCTCAAAACAATAATCTAATTCCATGTCAAACCCTATCCCCATAGCAATAAAAGTTGTTAGTAAAATTTGAGTTTTAAGATGCGTTGTAAAAACTAATCTTGAGTTCCGTTGTAAATCACTAAATACTGACTCCCGAAGATTTTGAACTTCTTCTTCGGAAGGGAAAAAAGCAACCTTATCTTCTATTTCATTATCAGAGTCATACCCTGACCTACTTGCTAATGCCCTCGGCTGCATAGAAAAAGCATTAATAGAAAATAAAAAAGAAATAAGAAATAATTTTAAAACATTAAAAATTTTCATCTAACCATCCATTTTTTTCATTAATTAAAATAACCTTGAATTAAAAATAACCTTGTCACACTCTATTTTAAAAAAGGTTTACAATAATTACAAATGGCATTAAGACTTAGAAAAATCGACAAAATGTCGTTTTTTACTACAATAAATATCACTTTAAAATCAAAAGAGTTCCTTTTTTTAACAAAATTATGACCAATGATCAAACGATATTTTAAAAGAATTTTTGAATTAGGTCTCATTGAAATAATGAGAAACATAAAAAAAAGGGTTAAAAAGCGTTTTTTTATTCAAAAATTCAAAAAAAAGGTTTTTAAAAAGCAAGCTAATCATACGTGGCGTCAAATATCTAAAAAACGTAAACTTGACCCGAATTTCAATGATTTTTTAAAAAGATTAAAACAGCAAAATTTTATTGAACAAATATTCCCAAAACTTCAAAATTTAAATGAACAAGAAATAATAAAAAAAGCAGACCTTGCGACAAACAACTGTTTTGAAATTTGGGGAAAACAGTTTTGTTTTAAAAATAAAATAGACTGGCATCAAGATTTTAAAACAAAAACAAATAACAATAATTGGAAAATTGCTTTTTATTCTGACATCAAAATCAAAAATCCTAAATCACAAAACATTTCTGATTACAATCCGGACATAAAAGTTCCATGGGAATTATCCAGATTTCAGCATCTTTATTTTTTAGGCAAAGCGTTTCAACAAACAAAAGATGAAAAATACACGACAACATTTCAAAAACAAACAAGCAACTGGATTAATGAAAACCGATTTTTAATTGGAGTAAATTGGGTTTGTCCAATGGAGATTGCGATTCGCGCAATAAATTTTATTTACGCGTTCCATTTTTTTAAACATTCTAAAAAAATTTCTATAAAGTTTTGGCAAAAAATTGTTTGCTCTCTTTATGATCATATGATTTATCTTGAAAATAATTGGGAAGAATCAGACAAACCAAATAATCATTATCTGTCAGATTTAATCGGTTATTTTTATCTAACATTTTTCTTTTCTGACTTTAAAAATATAAGACGAAAACAAAAATGGATTATTAAAAAATTATTAAAACAGTTTGATCATCAAATTCAAGCTGACGGCGCAAGTTATGAGGGCTCAACAAGTTATCACAAACTTGTGACCGAAATATTTTGGCATTTTAAAATTTTATGTGAAACGAATAATATAAAATTACCCAAGCAATTTCATGAAAAACTAAATAAAATGTTTGAGTTTATTCAGAACTGTACTGACCACAAAAGCAACTTTGTTCAAATCGGTGATAATGATAGTGGGCGAATTTTATACCCACCAACATCTTTCATTCTTAGACAAACACAAAAACAACCTTATTCTCATTATCCAAATTTTGGATTAACAATTATTGTTACAACAATTATAAAAAATAAAAATTGTAACAATAATTGTTGGCGCATAACATTTCGACATCCAACATTTAATAAAAAACAACCAACAGGTCATTTTCATCAAGATGAATTAAGTATTACTTTTAGTATTAACGGCATTCCGGTTTTGGTTGATCCGGGAACTTATCTTTATACCGCAAATCCATTTGCGCGAAATTATTTTAGAAGTTATCGAAATCACAATACTTTTTATTTAGATGAAAAGCAGAAATTCAATGATTTATTTCAACTACCTCGAAAAGCGCAAAAAGATAATACAAAAATAGAAAATAATAAAAATAAAATAATAATTTCAAACCAAACACAAAATAATTTGAAACGAATTTTAATCTTTGATAAAGAAAAAGAATTTTTAGAGATTCAAGATTCTATTGAAAATTCAACTTACAACAAAACTATTAATTGGAACTTTATATTTCATCCGAATATAAATTTAGAGAAAAAAGATAACAATTGGATCATTAAAATTAAAGATAAAAAAGTCGCAAAGATAAGTTCAACCTTAAACTTTGAAAAAGCTCAAGGCTTTTATTCTGATGGATACGGAAAAATTGAAACATGCGAAAAATTAGTTGATAGAAAACAAACTCCTATAAAAATAATAAAAACAATCTTTAAAAAAATTTAAAATCAAAATATTGGACCGAAACTTAAAAGAGCCGCGGCATTCATTAAAAATTGTTTTTTCCAATCAGGAAATTCCTGTTCACCTTTATCAAAAATTAAAACTCCATGATTTCCATGCTTCATATTCCATGAAAAATAACCGGGTTGCTGCATTCCTAAAAAATGAGCCAAACCAATTATATCTTCAGAGTCATTTAAGTTGATATCTTTTCGACGCAAACTATTTTTTAAGAATTTTTTAACGTCATTATGAAATGTCGCGTTTTCCATATCGGTTACAAAAGAATGTGGAGTTTGCCATAAATCTTCTTTGTGATGATGACATTCTGCGCAACAAAAACCCGCGACACCAATTAAATGATCAAAATCCGGATTATCAACTAGGTACGTTGCCTTTTTTAAATTGAAAATCGGTTTATGTGAAAGCTCATGTAGAATCATCTGAGCCAAACCGTCAACATCATGAAACTGAAGAATTTTATGTGGTAATTTTGCAACCCGATGAACAATCCCCTCCTGCCTAACAAACAAATCTTCATTTAACTTTTCATCCATCACTCTCCCCTTTTTTAACAACCAAAACTCATTGTCGTTAAATTTATTTTATATATTTTTTGGAAGTCACTCAAGAAACTAAAAATTAGACGGTAAAGTGATTGATTTATAAGAAAAGAGAGATGATAAATTTAATCTGTAACTTTTTTTACCAATTTATCAAGTTCAATACCATGAGATGCTTTTACTAACGTTAGATTATTTTTTTGGTCTATTAATTTTGAATATTCTTTTGACGCGTCTTGCCAATTCTCAACACATTTGACATTAACCGCAAACGGCAATAAATCAGCAATAACTCTTGATTGTTTTCCAACTAAAATCACATTTTTTATAGTTTTTGTTTTTGCTAAAAGACGGCCAATATGCCTGTGCCAATAAGATTGTTTTTTACCAAGCTCTAACATATCACCTAAAATTGCTATTTTATCTCCCGAATTTTTAATCTGATCAAAAGATTCAATCGCAACTTTCATACTTTGTGGACATGCATTATAGGAATCATTAATTAAAAAACCTTTTTTATCTTTTAAGGCTTGTAATTCAAAGCGCTGCTCAAAACCTGAATAGCTTTCAATCCCTTTAATGATTTTTTCAAAATCAATATTTAAAAAATGCGCTACAGTTATGGCAGCCAAAGAATTATTTACAAAACCGGAGTGTCCCACATTCAAATTTACTTTTCTTTTCTGTTTATAAAAATACAAGTCAAATGAAACAGAAATCTTATTATTCGCGGAATCAAATTTTATCCGTCCGGCATGGATATGATTTGACCTATTATTACCAAATTTCACAACAGGATGTTTAAAAGATTTTTCTAATATTTTTTGATCTCCACACAAAACCGCAATCTCGTCATTTTTCAGATGCTTAAAAATTTTAAACTTTTCCTCAGCGATATTTTTTAAACTCCCAAGGCCTTGCACATGGGCTGAAGAAATATATGTAATCACACAAATAGTTGGTCTTAAAATATCAACCAGTTGATCCATCTCACCTTTTTGACTTATCCCTAATTCAAAAACGGCAACTTCGTATTCATCTGTTAGTTTTAAAATATTTAAAGGCAAACCAATTAAGTTATTTTGATTTTTATAAGAAGTAAAGGAATTAATCTGTGACGTTTTTAAAATATGATGAATCATTTGTTTTGTTGTTGTTTTTCCAACGGAACCGGTAATGCCGACAATTGGAAATTCGAATTGTTTGCGCCATTCGCTTGCCAATCGACAAAGAAAATTATGCGTTTGAGAAACCCTTATAATTATAATTTTGCTTAAATCATTCTTTGAAATTGAATGCAAACAATTTATTTGTGATTCATTAATTATTAAACCTGCAGTACCATTTTTTACTGCATCCAAAACAAAATTATGACCATCAAAATTTTCACCATTTAACGCTAAATAAAATTGTTTTTCTTTTACCGTTCTTGAATCAATTGATATATCAACAGGTAAATTTAAGTTGTCCGGTAAATTAAGAAACGAAACACTTGAAAAATTTTCTTTTATAAATGATAAATTTAAACGCATTCTTTTTGCTTTTCAAAAAAATAAACCACCGACTAAACAATACGGAATTTAAAAAGTAGGTGGTTTAAAAATTTTAGTCAAATTTTAAAAAATCATCCTAAAACTTTACGTGGTTTACTCCCTTGAGCAGGCGCGAGCAACCCGTCCAATTCTAATCTCTCAATAATCCTGGCAGAACGATTAAAACCAATTCTATATTGTCGTTGAATCATTGAAATTGAAATTTCTTCTCGTTGCTTTACAAATTCAATTATTTCATCGTAAAGATCATCTTCAAAGTCCATATCATCTAATACTTCAATCCTTTTTAACTCTTCGTTTAAATCTAAATATTCAGGTTTTTGTTGAGACCTCAAATAAGTTGTAAGTTCTTCAACTTGAGAATCAGAAACATACGCGCCATGAAGACGTACTAAATCTGATGAAGATGAATTTAAATAAAGCATGTCACCACGACCCAAAAGTTTTTCCGCGCCCTGTGAATCTACAATTGTTCTTGAGTCAATTTTTGACGAAACCCTAAAAGCCAGTCGACTTGGAAAGTTTACTTTTATCAAACCGGTAACAACATCAACTGATGGTCTTTGTGTCGCGACAATCATATGAATTCCGGCGGCTCTTGCCATTTGCGCGATTCTCGCGATTTGCGTTTCAACATCTTTTCCCGCAACCATCATTAAATCCGCAAGCTCATCAATCATGATTACAATAAATGGCATCTCAGATAATTTAAGTTCTTCAATTTTTGAACTTGAAGCTGATTCATAAAGCTTTTTATATTCCAAAATATTTCTAACTCCCGCAGCGGCCATTGTTTCATATCTATTTTCCATTTCTTGAACAACCCATTTCAAAACGGGCGCGGCCTGTCTTGGATTAGTAATAATTGGAAAAAGTAGATGAGGAACACCGGCGTATGGCGCGAATTCCAATCTTTTTGGATCAATTAAAATAAGTTTCAACTCATCCGGTCTAAACTTACACAATAAACCAATTAACATCGCGTTCAATCCAACCGATTTTCCTGAACCGGTTGAACCCGCGACTAAAAGATGTGGCATGTAAACCAAATCTTCAATTATTGGTCTTCCAACAATATCAACACCAAGAGTCAACGGAATTTTACCTTCAAATTTTTCAAATTCATTCGTTAACATTAAATCTGATAAAAAAACCGAACTACGAGTTTGATTCGCAATTTCAAAACCAACAACATTTCTACCGGGAATTGGCGCGATAATTCTTATGCTCATTGCGGTCAATGCCATAGCCAGATCATCTTCAAGCGCGATAATTCTACTAATTTTACTATCAATTTCAGGTTTAAATTCAAAAAGAGTTACAACCGGACCCGGTTTTATCGCGACAACGTTTCCTCTAATTCCAAAGCGATGAAGTTTTTCTTCCAACTTTTTTCCACGCTCTTCACATTCTTTTTCTAAGTTCTGACTTTCCCAGGAATTTCCATTTTCATCTTTAAAAATTGAAAGATCCGGCAAATTGTACTTAAATTCAATTTTATCTTTTTTTGCTTCTTTGGTAGATCGACCACCTTTAGCCCCGAGCTTGTCGAGGGGTTGAATAATGATTTTTTTTATTTGCTGAGTAATAAATTGGAAAACAGAAAGACCGCCTAAAATTTGTAACTGAGCAAAAATATTTTTATATAAAACGGTATTTGGTAACATTATCAAATCAGCCAGCTCTGAAGAAAATCTATACTCACTTCGTGTCAAAACACTTAAAGTTTCTGAAAAATGAACATTTCTGAAAATTTCTTTATTTTTAAATTTTTGTACAATTTTTTCAATTCGATTATCACCAAGAATTAAATCTTCAAGAATATCTTGCGGGTCATCCGAAATTGTTTTTGAACCATTTTGATCTTCCGCGGGACTTGCAAAAAAGCCACTATTTAAATTCTTCGCCATGCTATCCAGACGATTTAAAAAATCATCACTTTTATCTTCATCGGTTCTTTCTTCCGTTTTTATATCTTTTCTTTTTCCTTCCAAGGAACTTTTATATTCTTCCCATTCACCGGTTCCTTCCGAGCCTCCATCTTTTTTAGAAAACATTGATTTTATTTTGCGAAAAATTGCTTTGATCAAGGCAATAAATTTAAAGAAAATATATTTAGATATCACAAACAAATATTTTGTTGTTTTTTTTACAATAAAATAAATAACGTCTCTTGCAATACCCAAAAGGAAAAAAAGACTATTCAGAAAAGAAAATCTAAAAAGAATCGAAAAACTTATCCATAGAAGCATAAAAACAAGAACTAACGTTCCCGCAAAACCCAAATAAGGTTGCAATAAACCATAAATAAAATTTCCAACCCATCCCCCGGGATAAGTTTTTGAAATATCTATATTAAAAGCTTTCAAAAGAGTGGATGAACAAAGTAGCAAAATAATTAAGGCAAAAAAACGATCTAAATGCTCTTTTAAACTTTTTTTGAAAAATAATAAATACGCCAGAAACAATAAAGTAAATAATAAAACATACGAGGCTGAACCTAAATAATAAAAGAAAAATGATGAAATATTAGCGCCAATTGTTCCTGCCCAATTTGAAATAGTACTGCTATCGCTTGAAAAATGAAACCAAGAAGAATCGTTTGGATTAAAAGATAAAAAAGAAATCGCGAGTAACGCAAATATTGAAAAAATAAAAACCGCGCATACCTCTTTTTTGTATGTAAATAATTTATTTTTATTGTTTGACGAAAAAACTTTTATTTTTTGATTTCGATTATAAAACATTTGATTCCCCCTTTTGTCCTTTTTATAAAATTTACCCCATTCGAATATAGTTTAAATTGATATAGAGCATTTTTTCAATCAATTCGTTTTTTTCTTCTTAACGAGCTTCTTTTGAATCGTTTTCCATTCAGCCAATTCTTCTATAATCGATTTATAAACGTCTAAACCTAAATAAACCTGAGTTTTCTTCCCTTTAGCATCAGTCAAATAACGAGGTTTAATTTCCGGATATTTTTTTTTCTTTTTCATCTTATCTCCTATTACGCTTATAAATTTCTTTTCGATGTCCCGCATCAACAATAAGTAACACTAATATTTTATCTTGAACATCAAAAATAACCCTATAAACACCACACCTCAGTCTAAAGCAAGGATACTTAAAGCTGTTTAATTTTCTAACATCAAAATCACCACTTCTAGAAACAATATCTTTTAGCTTTGCCAAGATATTATTCACATCTCGTGAAGATATCTTTTTCAGATTTTTCTTAGCTTTGCTTGAGATAGATAATCGATAGCCCTTTAAAAAGAGCTTCATTTTAATCTTTTCCCAAAAAATTCTTTTTCAAATTCTTCTATTGAAATTGCTCCTTCCATTGCCTTTTTACTATCATAATCCTTTAACCTTTGATAATCATAAAAATCCTCAAGACCCTCAATTAAACTCTCAAATTCTTTAACGGTAATAGTTATCCCTACTTTGTTTCCATCTTCATCATAAACAAATCTTGGTTTTATCTTTTTCACAATCTCTCCCCTCATCTAAAAAACAATAAAATAAATTAATAATGATAAAGGCAACAACATATAAAAACCTAAATACCACAATTTCCGTCGAATTGCCAAAGAATAAGAAACATACAAAGCAAAATACGCTAAAACAGTTGCGATTAAAAAAGCAACGCAAACTTTTAAACTGAATAAATTAATGAATGTTTTTTCTCCAAAAAACATTTTAGAACTTGCGTCAAAAAACGCCGCGACAATTAAAGGAAACTGCATTAAAAAAGTAAACTGAAAAGATCTCTTAACTGAAACGCCCAGCCATCGAGCAACAACATAAGTACTTCCAAATCTGGAAATTCCTGGTAAAAAAGAAACGCCCTGAACTAGCCCCAGAATAATTACTTTTGTTAATGTTAAGTCTCCATTCCTATCATCTTTTTTATCTTTAAAATAAAGTGAAAAAAGTAAAATCGTTGTAAGAAAAAAGCCAAACAACATCAAGCCTTCACTTTGCAATAACGCAAACTTTTTTAAATATCCAAAAAGGAAATAAAAGATAACTGTAATGAAAGATGTTACAAAAACGAAAAACGTTATTTTTAAAAACACCCCCCAAAGCTTTTTATAACGATCAGACCAATTTGAAAAATCAAATGTAAAATTTTTAAATAAAAACCCAAGCGGCGCAAACCATTCTTTTCGAAAAAAAATCAACAAAACCAAAATTGTTGGACCATGTAAAAAATGATCGAAAAAAGGTGGTAGATCTGCAACCGTCGGAGTTGTACCAAAAGATTGCAGTATTTTTTCAAGCAAAACAAGGTGTCCAGAGCTGCTTATAGGAAAAGACTCCAAAACAACTTGACAAAAAATCATTAAATACAAGCCACGAATAACCGTACGCATAAAACATCCTTTAAAAAAAAATTCAATTATTAAAATTTTTCAAAATAACTGCAAACTCATAAAAAATTTTATTTTTATAGCATAATTAACTGAAAATTACTGTTTAAAATTCTGTTGCAAATTAACATCCCTCTACATAATAAAAAACTTTTAATAAAAAAATATATGTTTTATTTTAACCTATTTAAAAGGAAAAACTCAATTTCAGAAATAAATTGAAAAAAATAAATTGAAAAAAAATAAAAAAAATGGTATCAAAAAGTATGTTTGAAATTGGGCGAATTTTAAAAAAACTCTTGATATATATTTCTAGGCCAGTTAACATGTAAACGTGATGGCTTGGTTGTGGCCTGCAAAGGCAGATCCCAAATGTGTGTAGTAAGTATAAAAATTTAAATCAATTCTTTGATGTAGCAATGAAGAAAATAAAGATAAATAAAAGAAAGGAGGAGATAAAAAATCTAAAAAATTCTATTTTCAAATTATACAACAAAAATTTTTTAACTCTTTGTTCTTTCGTATAAAGAAAAAAATTTTGTGTGGTTTTTGTGTGTTTAGTTAACCCCCCTATTTCATGGAGTAGATATGAAAAAATTTTTAAAAGGCCTCGCGCTTGCAACACTCGTTGCAACAACAGCTCAAGCGGCAACAGACCAAACTTTCTTACAAGTACGTCCTCATGGCGTTAACCTTGCAATGGAAATGACAACTTGGAGAGATTTATTATTAACCAAAAAAGAGGATGCTTTTGGAGCAAACTTTCAAGTAGTTCCATTCTACACGGATTCATGTGACAGTTCAGATCTTGGTAAATACTTCGGTATCGATGATAAGAACGTTTTCATGTTAGCGCATCGTACTGTAGCTGGATATGATTTTGATATCAGATACATAAATCCAATGTTGGGAGCAAATAATCTAAAAACAACCATTCAATATGAGCCTGATCAAGATGCTTATGGCGCAAGAATTGATTATCATCAAGATTTAGACAAAGTCTTAAAGGGTCTCTATTTCAAGGTAGCATTGCCAATTGTTCATGTTGATAATGATATGCATCTTCAAGTAACAAACGATGGTAATAACGCGGTAGAAAAAACAGCTGTGGAAGATTACTTCAAAGGAACACTCTTAAGATACGGAGCACAAGAAACCAATTTCCAAGAAGGTCTTAAATACGCCAAAATGCATGGTGACCAAGACGATACAGAAGTCGCGGACATTGATATCACATTAGGTTACAAAGTTGTTAACAAAGACAACGCAAAATTAGCAATCGAAATAGGATTTACAATTCCAACAGGAAATGACGCTGATGGAGTCTGGGTTTTTGAACCAATTTCCGGTAACAACGAACACTGGGGACTTGGCGCGGGCTTAGATTTCTGGGGTAAAGTTTGGGAAGATGAAGACCAATACTTCAGAATTGACGCAGTATTAGATTGGAGATATTTATTTAAAAGCAGCGAAAAGAGAACTCTAAGATTAAAAGATGATGTAGCTGTAGCTAAACTTGCCGGAGCTGCCGTAGGAACCTATAGATATTCCCAATACAGATTAGTTGCAAAAAATAATAACCCTATGGATCACGTTAAACCATTAGCAAATATTTCTACATTAGATGTTGATGTAACTCCGGGTAGCCAATTAGACGCTATTTTAGGTGTCGCGTATTGCAATGGTGGATTTAGTGTAGATCTTGGTTACAACTTATTCTGGAAAGAAAGAGAAGACGTAGATTATAAAGAAGCTTTTGAAGCCGATTATTTCCTTCTTGATGACCAAGGAACTATTCCAGCTCCAGATGCCGCAAATGCATTAATTAGAACCGATTTATCAGAAGGTTCAGCAGAAACACCATCATATTTAACACATAAAGTTTATGGTGGATTTGGTTACATTTTCAAAGAATGGGATACACCATTAATGCTCGGTCTTGGCGCGCAATATGAATTCGCGTCTGACAATGAAGAAGTTGAAAACTGGGGAATCTGGGGAAAACTTGGCGTCAAGTTTTAATTAGATCCGGTTAAAAAAAACTCA
>JAUWHS010000115.1 GCA_030605785.1 bacterium | reverse complement strand
CGCAACTTGTTTGTCAGTTTTAACTTTTTCCAGTTCTGTTGTAAGTAATTCAAAAACTAAGTTATCTAATCCTGCTTGTATTTCTGTAAGTTTTTCCGGTGTTATTTGTTTGACAATTTTCGGTGTCGCGAAAGCTTGCGCCGCTACAAGAGCTTCAACTTTTTCTTTGCCTGTTGTTGATGTTTTTGCTTTTTCAAATTGCTCAAACATTTTTTCAAGATCTGTTTTAACAACAACTAAGCCTGGAAGTTTTCCTTCAAAATATTGTATGATTTTTATGTTTATAGGAACTAAATTTGAAGTAATTGCTTTTGTAACCAATGCACGTAGGGCGGCAACTTGTTTTTCAGTTTTTACTTTTGTTAATAATGGTTCATTGAGTAAGCTGTTTAAAACATTAAAAAACTTACTTTGTATTTCACTTGCTATTTCTTCAGGTTTCTTTTCTGCTAGATTTATCATGTTTGTAAGGATTTCAATTTGATTTTTAATTGGGGTTTGGCGAGAAAAATGTGGTGGATCCAAAAAGGTTCTCAGGCTGCCGGAAACATCTGAAGATGTTTCCGGAAATAAATTAAAGGCTGTCTGAAGAAGATTTTGAATTTTTTGCAGCTTTTCTTCTCCACTTTTATTATCTCTTTCAGGTTTTGTGTCTTTTGAATTCAAAATTGAAGTTGCTTGATTAATTAACTCCTGGATACTTGCTGTTTTGTTAGAAGTTAATCCGATTTTTTTTTGATTTAAGAATTCTTGAAGTTTATTTTTGGCTGTTGTTTGAGCTGTTTTTACATGTCCAAATTTAGTTTGAAACATAGAGGTAAGTTTCAAATATACTCCCCTACCCGAAGTTGCGGAAACTGATTCTGTTTTCTGTGAATTTAAAAGATCATTTAGCCAGCTATTTGCGGTTGTTAATAATTGTTCAACTTGCGCAATTGTTATTGCTCCTTCTTCTACAATTGCGTCTACAGGTTTATCTGTTGTTATAATTTTAAATTGAGCCGCAAGATCATTTTTTGTTAAATTTGTTTTAAATTGATTGTTTTTATAGCCAAAATAAATGTTTGGATTTGTCGCTTTGTCTTTGTATTGACCTAGAGTTGTTATTAAGTATTTGTCGGTACTGTCTTTTATTTTTAAGGTTTTTATTGTTGTGTAAGCCCAATCATGTGGATGCGTTCTTTCAAAATAATCTTCTTCTAAAAAACCTTGATTTGTTAATATTGTCTCAGCTGTTGCATTATAAGAATAATTTTTATCTAAGCAAGCAAGTATTTTTTGTCTGTCTTTTGTACCGATTTTTTTGCGAATCACTCTAAATATTTGCTTGAACGATGTGCTTGGCGTTCCATCTGGAGAAGCCATTAAAAGTTTGTACTCATAATCACTAATTGTTTTCGATGATATTGTCATAAACAAACTTGGGTTTTGAGATTGAGCGTGTGATATTTTTATAAAACCTACCGGTAATAAAACATCGTCTGTATCAACCTGTGGGTCCGGTGGAGGTTCTGGTATTGTTATCATTGCTGTTTTTAATGAATCAAAAGCTGTTTGAAGAAGGCTTTGAACAGTTTCCAGTTTTTCTTCCCCGTGTTGTTTTCCTGGCATTGTTGAAGAACTATCAGGCACTGAAGTTTGGACACTGCTTAAAATTGTAGCAGCCTCTGTAATTAGATCTTGTATGCTTGTTTTTGTTGTTGTGGGTAATGTTGCCGGTGGTGTAGTTTCTTGGTTCAATAATTCCTGAAGTTTGTTTTTAGCATTTGTTTGAGCTGTTTTTGTATTGTTAAATTTGGTTTGAAATGCAGGTTTAATCGCATAATCTTTACCAAAAGTTGTAAAAACAGCATCTTGCGCTTTGGTTGCTTGAAGTTGAGTATTTGCCGTTGTTAATAATTGTTCAACTTGCGCGATTGTTATTGTTGGTGGTAATTGATCTGCGTCGTCTTCATCTCCACCTTCGACGCCATCCGCGCCCGGCGCGCTTGTTGTATTAATTGTAAACTTCGCATCAACACTTGTTGGTTCTAAATCAATTTTAAATTGACCATTTTGGATACCAAAATAGATATTTGTATTTCCTGTGTTGTACGCTCTAAGAGTTGTAATTAAATATTGGTTTGTTCCTGGAAAATTAAATGTTTTTATTGAATCGTTACCAAAATATGGATACCAGCTGGTTTGAAAGCAACCATTATTGTAATTGCTAAGAAACCCTT
Source organism: bacterium (assembly GCA_030605785.1). Lineage (GTDB taxonomy): Bacteria > Babelota > Babeliae > Babelales > JAUWHS01 > JAUWHS01. Next base: position 4,275 of record JAUWHS010000115.1, on the reverse strand, counting down.
GCCTTATACTTTTGCTGTTTTTATTTTCATTTGTAGCGGCAAATGAATCTAGATTGTGAAATGTGTAATCATTTGGATTTAAAGACCCAAATATTTTTTGTTTATTACCACTTTCATCATATTCAATAAAAAGTGTTCGCCTTGATTTGTTTGCTGTTGTCGCGCTTTCTATTGAGAGATCAAAGCTTAAAAGTTTATTACTATTTTTTATTGTGATGTATTTATCGACATTGTTTATTAATTTTTTTATTTCTATCAAACCTTTAGGTAATGGATCATCTGTTGTTCCTGTTGGCGTCACCGGTTCTTTTTTTATGGGCGCTGCTGTCGGTGCCGTTCTTTTTTTTATTATGAAGGGGGTGTCTAATTCATCTCGAGAGGTTGCTTCATTACAAGTTAAATTTTTATTATCGGTAGATATCGCGGCTACATAACGGTTAGTAAAATATTTTGTTTCCAAAGTATAAGTATCTTTTTGATTTCTTATTGGTCTTAGTAAAAAACGAGGAGGTTTATTCCTTTGATCGAATGCATAAGCTACCCCTTTAGGATCTTTGTCTGAATAAAACCAAACTTTTTTGTTGCCGGAAGCATTGAGAGTTGCTATTTCTTCACTATCATCAGTAGTGCTCGGTTTTATATATTCAAATCCGATCCACCCATTGTTATCTTTTCTGATTTTAAATGTATCAATATAATCATTTTTAAATGTTGTCTCTAAAGTTCTAGCTAAAGGAGAATTTGGATTGTTTGTATCTTTTTTTATGAATGAATATGTTGTACCATCTTTTGGTGTAAACACTAAATATTCACCTGTAGATTTACTTTTAATAGAAACAAAATCTCCATCTTCAAAAATGTTTGGAGTTATCGTTTCAATTGTAAATTTTGCATCTGTTTCACTGCTTGAAAAAACTAATGCTACCTCACCATTACGATCATTGTTTTTATCAATGTTTCCTAATTCATGCGCTAAACCCGCTTTCGCAAGCCAGTTAGCATTTTCCCATGCGTCTTGAATTTTTTGTCTGACATTATAAATATTTAATTTTTTACCATTATCCTTGTTTGTAATAATTACTTCGTTGTTACTATCTCCGGATAAAGTCCATTTTGACGCATCTGTTACAGTGTCATTCACTAATCTTACGGGATTTCTATATTCTTCCCAATTGTCTTCATCAAATATTTCCATATATTTACCGGACAAAACATGCTTGAATGTTCTGTATTCACCTTCAGTGCCAATTAAAAAATATGGATTACTTGTCAATAGATTTGGCGCGCTTGCCTTTACATACCCACCGGTATTTGGCATTAAATAATTATTAGTTGTGTTCCATTTTAACGCGACAATTGTTCCGTCAGGAATATTTATTGCCGGTTTAACATTGAAAATTGAAGTTGAAAGAATAAAAAATAATGTTGGAATGTAAACAAGAAATTTTTTAGAAAAAGTTCTGAAATATCTCATGAAAAATTCTCCTCTTTTTTTTATACAATTTTTTTCTTTTATTTAAAATCCAATACCAATCTGTCTTGCGTTTGTAGGACTAAGTCTTTTGCCAGACCGTCTTTGATAAACTCTTGGTCGTTGCCCTCTTGATATTACCGGAGTGTATGCTTTAGTTGGACGAACTGTTTGAGTTCTGGTTTGTATTGTTGGAGCCGTTGATGTTGTTGGCTGTGTTTGTGTTGCTTGTACCGGAGCCGTTGATATTTCCGGTGTTGGTTGCGTTTGGGCTTGAGTTATAGGTTGCGTTGTTCTTGTTCTAGTCGTTACTTTTTTTTGGGCTTCTTTTTTTGCTTGAGTTTGTCTTCGTCTGGGTTGTTGAGTTGTGGTTCTAACTCTGGCACCACCAAAAGGGCTTGTTGTCCTTCTGGAATATCTAGGCTCGACTATTTCAGGTTCAGGCTCCAGTTCTTGTTGTATTGAGGCAATCGCTTCTTGTTCTGTCGCGTAAATTTCTATTTCAAATTGAGCGTTTGGATCATTGTTACTTAATATATATGGGGCACTAGGATTATTTGGATCTTTACCCGGTCCATATGTAAAGTTACCATTTTCATTGATACCAAAAAATGTATCATCTCGAAGTGAATAATATATTCCGATTAAGTATTTATTTGTTGTTCCTTCAACTTTATATATTTTATTTGTACCTGTGGAGAAAGCGTTATACCAACTTGTTTGAAAACTTCCGTTTCTGTAGGCAGTAAGACATCCTTGCCCTACATTTTTACCGTTTGTTTCATTTGGATTATAACTAAAATCTCCATTAATGGATCCAAAGATTTTTTGTCTTGTTTTAGCTGTGTTGTAATTAATTTTAAATACTTGTCTAAATTGTTCTGTTGTGAAAGGTACTTTTAATCTTAAATCATAACAGTAAGAATTGCCTGAAGGATTTATTGTGACATTCATGTCGTTTACAGCTTTTATTGTAATAAAGCTACCTTCAGGAAATAGTATTTCTGTTAATTCTATCGCGTAAGATGATGAAGAAATAAATAAGATTGTTGCCAAACCTACTAAAAAATTACGTAAAAATTTCATTTGGATTCTCCTTTTTTGAAAAAGTTAACTTAAAAATTCAGCTTTTTGTTAAAAAATGTAAATAAACACATTTTTATTATTGCAGCTTTGATGTTTGATTTGCAAGAAAATAGTCATTTTTTTTGTTGTTTTAAACATATTTTTGCAAAAAGAGAGACCGGAAATTTTATTATTCCGGCCTCTCTTTTTGTTTTGGTGTTTATTTTTTATCTGCTGGTCGGTCTTCTTTGAATAACTCTGCTATAAGTAGGTCTTCCATAAGTCGGCCTGGTTGGCCTTCTTATTTGACCTGTTGTTGATCTTCTTGTTCCACCAAACGGAGAAACTGTTCTTCGTTGCGTTCGTGCTGGTAATGTTGTTGCTGGAGGTGGTGCCGGAGGTGACAGTATTTGTTGTAATGCTGAAATCTGCGCGTTAATTCCAGCGATTTCCGCTTGAGCTATAATTTTGGCAAAACCTGTAAGTGGTGTTAGCGCTGTTTGTTTTTGTAGTAATAATTGTTTAAGAGTTACTATTTGCCCTGATATTTGTTCTCTTTCTAATTCTTCGGCTGTTTTTTCGGGCTCCGTTTCTGTGTCTGTAATTAGATCGATTTCTGATCCCTGAATTATTTCGATATCAAATTTTGCTCTTGGGTCATTGGCATCAAACGTTTTTGTAAATATTCCATTGTCATCAATACCGAAATATTTTTCTTGGCTGAGTAAATATGCTGTGGTTATTAAATATTTACCATCACTAGTTTTGAAAATTTTTATTTGTTTTGTTGTACCCCATGAGTACGGCCACGACCTTACAAAGTTTGGAGTAAGAAATGCAGTTTGACTTCCATGTGGATGGTCATTCCATAAAAGGCCTTGATTGTCTAAATTTCCTGAAAAACTTGGGTCGCCATTATAATTGTAAATGTAATTGTTATTAAGAGTTCCTAAGATTGCTTGAAGATTATCTTTTTTTAGTACTCTTAAAATTTGTGGATTATTAGCGGTTGCGGTGTTTTCATCTTGCATTGCTAGTCCATATCTGTTTCCATCTGGGACATCAGAAGTAATAGTCACACATTTACCATCTTTTTTAATTTTTATAAAAGTGTATTCTGATGGATCGTCCGCTGGTGCTGCAGTTTCTAACTTCTGTATTTCACTGGCGGTTACTGTTGTAATTTCAAATTTAATTGAAGCGGGTAGATTATCAGCCGCTGCATCGCTGGTTACCCTGAGAAGAGTGTTGGCATCGTTTATTCCGATGTATTCATTTGTGTTACTTTGAAAGTGTTTTATCTTTAGTGTAAAGATTGAATTTTTAAGATTGGTTGTAATAAATTTACGGTAATTACCTGTTGATGATGTGTCCGGATTAAAATACAATTGTGTTATTCCCGTTCCGATAGGTGCTACATTATTTGAATTAATAGTGTTTTCATATTTGTAAGGAACAAATGAAATGTAGTCATCACTTCCTTTAATAACTTTAAAAACGTCTCTTATTTGTAGCGGATAATCTAAAGCCTGCGCGGCAGGGAATTGATAATCTATGTGTGTTGAGGCTTTTGGCCCGGTTGGATTAAACGCAAGATATTTATTTTTCCCAACACTTTTTATTGAAACAAGTTGTCCGTTATTGAATTGTGTGTTTACATCATCAGTTTCTGGTACTGGCGGAGTTATTACGGCTCCTGTAGGCATATCTATTGTATTGATTACAAATTGAGAGGCTTC
>JAUWHS010000055.1 GCA_030605785.1 bacterium | reverse complement strand
TAACGCGAAACTCCACATGAAAATTTCCGGATTTTTCATTTTATGTTTTGTAATAAATCGGTATGGGAAACCTAAAATTACGCTTCCGTGTTTTGCGGGAAAACAGAGAATGTAAAGAGACCAAATTAGCAATCCAATTTGTATCCCGAGAATTATTCCGAAATAAAATATTTGTTTTGCAAAAAAGAGAAATAGAATTGCGAGTGATAAATTAAATTTGATTAATGCTTTTTTAGTAAATCTACTCATTCTTCCTAATCCTTTTTTTTATTTATCTAAATATATTTGATATTAAGAACTATAAGCCTTGCATAGTTTTTACTACAGTTAATCTATTATAGTTGAATCAGGAAATTAATTTCTTTTGTATTGCCTTGTTTATCGTATAAATCGTTTAACGCTCTTTGTCATCCTGAATTTATTTCAGGATCCACGTCTTTCGCTAATTTTTTTTCATATAAGTTAAGTGCTTATGTCACAACCTAAAACTGTTTTATTTGTGTTCTGTTAATGACATGTTTCAAACACTATACATTCACCAACTTATATAAATGCTCCACAACTGAAGACGTGGATCCTGAAATAAATTCAGGATGACAAAATTGGAGAATCATTAATTTATTTCTGTATTAGCTTTGCAAAACCTAAAATTTCAATTTTCTTATTCAGCTATTGTCAAAGTCCTTTAAAAAAATGGCCTGCCAACCGAAGCTCCTTTGGAGCGAAGAAATTTACAAAATTGTCCGTCTTCGCCTCCTCCTACGTTAAAACTTCGGAGGATATTCTTTGAAGTTTTAGCGAAAGAGAAAAGGCTTCGCCGGACAGTCTTCGCTATTCCATTAACAAAGTTAATTTATTGTCAAAGTCCTTTAAAAAAATGGCCTGCCAACCGAAGCTCCTTTGGAGCGAAGGTTGGTGGAGCTAACCGGGATCGAACCGGTGACCTCATGAATGCCATTCATGCGCTCTACCAACTGAGCTATAGCCCCAATACATATTATTTCAATTAATAAAATAAATTATTACGATAAAAGGTGAAAAAGGCAAGCTTTAAACGAAATGTTTTTTAGAAATATCGACGTCAACAAATGTTTTTGTTACGTTTTCATAAAATCAAAACTTTAAAGTGAGCTGAATTTTAAAAGAAATTAGGATTAAAAATGCCAGAAAAGAAAAGCGGTGCCTCAAATCTTCTGACAAAAGAATATGTTCAAATATTGTCTGATATAAAAAAACAAATTAAAACAGCGCAAATTAAAGCAGTATCTTCTGTAAACAAAGAACTAATTAGACTTTATTGGTCAATTGGTAAAGCCGTTGTAGAGAAACAAAAAAAGTACGATTGGGGATCCAATTTTTTAGAGCGATTGTCAAAAGATTTACAAAATTCATTCCCTGGGACAGGTGGTTTTTCAAGAACTAATATTTTTAGGATGCGTGCCTTCTATAAAGCCTATGAAAAAATCCCACAAGCTGTGGGAAAAATTGATTTATTGCCTGTTTTTAAAATTCCATGGGGACACAATGCAATGCTTTTAGAAAAAACAAAATCTGAAAAAGAAAGGCTTTGGTATGCGGAAAAAGCCTTAGAACAAGGCTGGAGTCGCCAAACACTAGAAGATAGTATCAAAACAAAATTATACAATAGAGAGGGTTCAGCTATTACTAATTTTCAATCAACTCTTCCCTCTCCTCTTTCTAAAATGGCGCATCAAACATTAAAAGATCCATATATTTTTGATTTTTTAACGTTGCAGGAAGATTATATAGAAAAAGATCTTGAGCAAGGGCTCGTGTCCCATATTCAAAAATTCTTGCTAGAGCTTGGAGAAGGGTTTGCTTTTATAGCAAAACAATATCATCTGGAAATAAGTGGCTCGGATTATTATATTGATCTTCTATTCTATCATATAAAACTAAGATGTTTTGTTGTTATAGAGTTAAAAACGACAGAGTTTAAACCTGAGTACACTGGCAAGTTAAACTTTTATCTTTCTGCTGTAGATGATCTGCTGAGAAGTAAAGATGATAAACCAACAATAGGTCTTTTGTTGTGTAAAACCAAAGATAAATTTAAAGCGGAGTATTCCTTGCGGGATATAAATAAACCTATCGGTGTAGCGGAATACGAAACAAAGCTGGTAGAATCTTTGCCTAAAAAGTTAAGAGGTAGTTTGCCGACAATAGAAGAAATTGAAACTGAATTAGAAAAACAACAGCTAAAAAAAATGAAAAGTTAAAAAAATGATTAAAACAAAAAACTTTTTCGATTTTTTAAAAAAAGTACTACCGATTTTAAACGAGATTAAAAAGATTGGGGGAGTTAGTTATTTGGTTGGTGGTTCAGTTAGAGACTTAATTTTGAGTATTCCTACAAAAGATGTTGATATTGAAGTTCATAAAATTTCTTTAGAAAAATTACAAGATTGTCTTAAAAAATTTGGTGAAGTTAGATTAGTTGGAAAACAATTTGGTGTTCTACGGTTAAATAAATTTGATATTGATTGGTCTTTACCGAGAAAAGATAGTCTTGGTCGCAAACCAAAAGTTGAGATTGACCCAAATATGACAATTGAAAAC
>JAUWHS010000036.1 GCA_030605785.1 bacterium | reverse complement strand
AGATAAAAATGAAAGCAAGATTGACCCTCAAATGGAAAAACAAGGTTTTGAAATTATAAAAAAAGAGGTTAATTGTAATTTGGGTTTAAACAACATCGCTCTTTATTTAAATAATTTGTTGGGACCATCCCTTATATTTGATTTAAAAGTTTTTAAACTTCATGAAGCAATTGTTAGGTTTGATCTTTTTAACGGGAAGAAGGGTGAGATACAAATCAGATCGGGATAATACCGCTTTTTCTTTAATTGAATTAACAATTTATATGGCATTGTTTTCTATTTTGATAACAACCTTTTTTGCTTTCTTTAATCAAGTTCAAAGTGATCTTTTAAAAAAAGCGAAGGAAAATGATCAATTTATTAAATCTTGTTTAGCGCTTGATTTATTAAAACGGGATCTAAGTTCAGCTGATCCGAATATCTTAAATTGGGATTTACAAAATTTTGTTTTCAAAAAAACAACACTAAATTTAAATAATGAAAAAATAACTAAAAATATAAGTTGGGAGATTTTAAAAAAAACATTTAATGTTAAAACACTCAGTGTTAAAACATTGAATGTTAACAGATTAAGAAGAATAGAAGGAACCTATGATTTTAAAACAAAAAAGTGGGGTAAGAGAATAATCAGTCTAGTTTCTTCCAATGTAAAAGAACTAAGCCTAAATGTGATTTTAAGTAGAGATAAGCAATTTGTAGAGGGTGTTGATATTTGTTTTGAGTTAGAAGGTAAAATTTTTCAAGAAAAACTCTTTTTGCTAAATGGATTAATTTAAAATGTGTTGTAAATCGGGCACCGCATTAATTTTGGTTTTAACTTTGACAACTTTTTTGATGTTGTCGCTAACCATTTTTTGGAAAAAAAGCTCACTTCTTTTAGATTTAACAACAACACGTCAGCAATATTATGAAAATCTGTACTTAACAAAAACAGCTATTAATTTTGCGGTTAAAATTGTTTCACAAAATTTTAAATTATTCTTAAAAGAAGAGAAAGCGGTTTTCTTAGATTTTAGTTTTTTATCAAATTCTTCAAACCAAAACATTGATGTGGTTATTAATAAAAGTTTAATAATAAATAAAAGCTCTAATAAAACATTAAATGCTGAAACATTAAATGTTAAAACACTGAGTGTTAACAAAAAAACAAACGATGAGAAAATTTACTTAACAGCATTTCTTTACGAAGAAAACAAGCTTTTATGTCGGTTAGCCTGTTATGTTTATTTTGATAAAAACTTGGGAAATAAAGGAGAAGAGGGTGGTTTTGTGGTTGATGCTTTTACTATCGGCAACTTTATTTAATTTGTCCTTTTTCTTTTTAGACAATTTAGGTTTCCTGATTGTATTTTCTATTTTTTTGCTGTTTTATGTTTTTTTGAAAAAAAACCAAACAATTATTGTTGTTCCAATGTTTCTTGCCGGCTTTGTTTGGGGGAGCATTGTTTTTAGCTTTAATATAATTTGGCTTTATGTTTTATTACTTAAAAAATCACACGCGTCTCTTTTTTTATCCGCTATTTTATATCTATTTTGTGTTTTTTATTACGCGTTTATAACAGGATTGTTTTTCGGGATAACCTCTTTTTTAATAAATTTAACCAAAAACCTTTTTCTCAAATTTTTATCTTTTTTTGTAACCATTAGCTGTTATTTTTATTTTTTAATTCGATATTCATTTCTTCTTTTTGGAAGAGTAGAGGGGTATCCTTTTATAAATCCTTTTATTCCTTTGGCAAAATGTAAGATTTTTTATTTGTTAGTTTCTTTTCTTTCCGGTTTTCATGGAATGACCCAACAACCAAAAACTATCTTAAATAGTCCTATTTCAAACCTAGAAGAGTGTAAGATATTTTATTTAAAACCTGTAAAGGCAAATAAAAAACAGGAGGGGAGTCCACACTATTATGCGCAAAAAATATATCAAGGCCTTTGCGCGCTGGATTTATTTAAATACTCCAACAATTATTGTTGTTCTAAAAAATATAAAAAACTAATTGTTGTCGCGCCGGAATCAACTTTTCCTTTTCCTATAAACAAACATGAAGATCAAATAGACTTTTGGTCGAACGTTTTGCCGGATAATGCCTATTTTTTGTTTGGAAGCCAAAGAATCGAAAGTGACAAAACATATCAAAGTATTATTTTTATAAATCAATGTCGGATAATAAATTTTTATGACAAAAAGCACCTAATACTTTTCACGGAGGAATTAAATAGAACTTTTAAAAACTTTTCGTGGGCAAGAAACTTATTTTTAACTGAAAAAAAGGAAATTTGCAACGGTCGGCAAAGTAGTCAAAATAAATCCTTTTCGCTCGGTTTGAAATGGTGTATACTTCCTCAAATATGCTCAGAATTTTTCTGGGATTTTGACAGGCAATATTTAAATATTGAAAAAGCTAACAATTATTGTTGTTACAAATTTAATGATAAATCGAGTATTATCTTTCTTTTTGTTAATGATAGCTGGTTTATGAAATATTTTAGAAAAATTATGCAAAATTTGGTATATCTAAAGTCTGTTCAATATAATTTACCGATTTTATATATTGCCCATAAAGATTGTTTTTTAATAACTTCTTAGGATATGAAAAGGATTTTTCATGAATGTTTACATGCTAAAAGATGTCGAAAATGTTGGAATGGCCGGACAAATTATTAAAGTCGCGGATGGTCATGCTTCCAATTTCTTAATTCCTAGAAAACTTGCGATAAAAGTTACAAAGGGAAATGAAGCAACTTTTGAAGGTCGAGTCAAAAAAGTTGTGGTAGATAAAAAAGTATTAAGCAATAAAATCGCAATGCTCGCGGAAAGAATCAAAAATCTTCACTTAACAATAAAAGAAAAGATCCATGATGATGGAAAGCTTTATGGCGCTATTAGCGCGGATGAAATTGTTGATCTACTAAAAGCGAAAGATGTTGCTGTTAATAGAAAGCAAATTGAGTTTCCTAAATCAATTAAAAAAGTTGGAGAACACAAAGTTGTTATTCGACTTTCTTCTAAATTAAAACCAGAACTTACACTAAAAGTTATCGCAAAATAATACTAAAACGTTAATTAGATATTTTTCATGGTAGAAGGTAGAGTTTATAAAAGCAAAAAAACGTCATCTTTAAGCAAGATTCAGACAGAAGAACTTTTGGGTAAAAATTTACCTGTTAATGATCAAGCCGAAAAAAGTGTTTTGGCGGCTATATTACTTAATGATGATAATCTTACATTGGTTTCAGATACTTTAAGACCGCTAGATTTTTATAGCAGGGCTCATCAATATCTGTATGAGTCTCTTTTGGAACTTTCACAAGCAAATAAAAAAATAGATTTGGTTGTTTTGCAAGACCATTTAAATTCAAAAAAACAGTTGGATTTAGTTGGGGGAATAGAGTATGTAATTGAATTACAAGAGGATATTCCCGCTCTTGGTTTAATTGAACAACATGCGAAAATCGTAAAAGAAAAAGCGGTGCTGCGAGATTTAATTCATTCGGCCGCTGATATTATTTCAACTTGCTATGATCAAAAATCAACCGAAATTGACGCGGTTTTAGATTCGGCCGAAAAAAAGATTTTTCAAATTTCAAATAAATTAACAACACCTTCTTTTTTAAAGTTAGATACTTTATTAAAAAAAACATTCAAACAATTGGCCGAAATTAAAGGAAACAGAGATGGAGTTACCGGAGTTCCAACCGGTTTTGCTCCGCTTGACCATATGACTTCCGGTATGCAAAAAGGTGATCTTTTAATTTTAGCCGCGCGTCCCGCAATGGGTAAAACCGCTTTTGCTTTAAACATGGTGGTAAACGCATGGAGCGCCGGACATTCTGTTGGAGTTTTTTCTTTAGAAATGTCATCAGAACAATTAACGCTGCGTATGCTTTCTTCTGAATCAGGAATACCACATCAAAAAATAAGAAACGCTACTGTTTCATCCGAAGAATGGATGGAACTAACAAATACTGCCGCAAGGTTGTCGGAAGCAAATATTTTTATTGATGATACACCCGGAATTAGCATTATGGAATTAAGAGCAAAAGCGAGAAAACTAAAAGCAAAACATGACATAAAATTTTTCGTTGTTGATTATTTGCAACTTCTAACAACAACTAGAAATCATGAAAACAGAACTCAAGAAATATCAGAAATCTCACGCTCATTAAAAGCATTGGCAAAAGAATTAAGAGTTCCTATTTTAGCTTTATCACAACTTTCGCGTTCACTTGAAAGTAGAATGGACAAGCGGCCATTACTTTCAGACCTACGAGAATCCGGAGCGATAGAACAAGATGGGGATGTGATCTTTTTCATCTATCGGGATGTGATTTATAATCCGGACACGGAAAACCCTGAAATTAGTGAAATAATTGTTGGAAAGCAAAGAAATGGGCCGGTTGGAACTTTTGAGGTTAAATTTGTAGGAGAGATCACTCGTTTCTACGATGTTAATTAGCGCATATTTATAAACAGTTTTTTTAAAAAATAGAATCCATAAAACAAAAAAGGGGAAAAAAGGAGTGAAGGATTTTATTATCTTGGGTATTGACCCGGGTTTTTCTGTAACGGGTTTTGCGATTCTCGCGTGTAAAAATAACAAAACAAGTATCATTGATTATGGTTTCTTGAAAATGAAATCAAAAGATCATTTAAGCGTTCGTACCGGACAGTTCTACAATTTATTTCAAAAAAAAATAAAAGAATATGGTGTAAATCAAATTGCGTTGGAAACATCATTTCTTGGCAAAAATGCGCAAACCTTTTTAAAGCTGGGATACCTTCGAGGGATCTTATATCTTTTATCCGATCAACACAATTTACAAATTCATGAATTTGCGCCACGTCAAATAAAAATATCAGTAACCGGGTTTGGTGGAGCAACAAAAGAGCAGGTTGCTCAAATGATATTAAGAATGGTTCCCAAACTTAATGAATTACCAAAAATAGAAAAAAATGATGTTACAGACGCATTGGCTATTTCAATTTGTGGTTTATGGGAAAATCAGCAAATAAATAGACTGAAGAACCTATAGGAGATCGGAGCTTTTTTACGCGCAGAAATTGCCGATAATGTGTATTATGTAAACATATATATTGTATTAATTTTATAATCACATAGGACTTAAAATAAACAATACCTGCTAAAAATCCATACTTTCTAAACATTTCAACACTTTTATTCTAACAGTTAGTGTTATTTCAAACAATCAAAAAATAATTTGTAATAAATAAGAAAATAGAACCTACATGAATGGTATCTATAAAAATTAGGCAAAATAAACCGCCACACAAGAAACTTATGTGGCGGAAAAAGGAGAAAGGAGAGTAGTAATGAAGCCTTTTAAAAATCTTCTTGTTAGTAAGACAAAATCTCAACCCAACAACCCTATTATAATCTATTCTATAAGAATTTCAACCCCTCAAATGTATCAATCTTGCGTCGTCGTCAATGCTTCAATAAAGTTTCACATTGAAACGTCGGGGGTATTTAAATCTTTATTTTTCATGAAAAAACATAATTTTAATCGATTTTTCTATTC
>JAUWHS010000068.1 GCA_030605785.1 bacterium | reverse complement strand
TAGCAAAAGAAGAAGCATCATCATAAGAATACAGTTTTACGGTTTTTCCTTTTATTCCACCTTGACGATTAATTTTATTAAAAACTAAATTCATCCCGGAAAAAAGTTCTTTTCCTATAACGCTAGAATTCCCAGTCCTAGGAAAAGTCGCGCAAATTTGAATTTCATCTACACCATTTTTTTTAACTTCAATAGGCATATTCCAATATTTCATTCTTAATTCTGCGGCAGCATTTATTTTTTTTTCTGACTTTTTATCCTGTTTTTTAACTTTAGGCCTTTGTCTTTTTTGAATTAATTTCGTTGCGGGTATTTTTTTTTGTTCAGGTTCAACTTTGGGAACTATTTTTTGTTGATATGTTTCTTCGGTCTTTTCACGATAATCTTCCGGAATTTGACTTATTTCATCAATACCAAAAACATCCGGATCCGGAAAGTCCGCGACTGAAAGGTCTAAATCTACGGATTCTGCTACGTCAACATTTTCAGCATCAAGTTTTATTAGGAAAAGAAATAAAATAAAAAATGATAAGAAAAACTTTTTCATAAATTACTAACCCCTAAATATTTAACAAATCCTTAATAAATTACTAACTTAAGAGAAATAAAGTAAAGACTTTTACTCAAATACAATTTTTCAATTTAATAAATTACAAAAGAAAGTGTTGCAATGAATGAATCAAAAAAACAAGAAGATCAAAAATTAAACGGAATCTTATTGATAAATAAACCGGCAGACATAACATCATTTGATGTTATAAGAAAATTAAAAAAAATATTAAAACGGAGAATCAAAATTGGTCACACAGGAACATTGGATGATTTCGCGACAGGACTTTTAATAATCTGTATTGGTCAGGCAACAAAAAAAGTTCCTAGCTTTATGAATCTAAATAAAGAATATGTAGTAACAGCAAAATTGGGTGAACTAACTGACTCTTTAGATTTAACCGGCAACACTCTTGAAACACAAAATATATCTATCGAAAAAAAAGATATTGAAACCGCAATTAAAAAATTAGGAAACGAATACACTCAAATTCCACCGGTTTATTCCGCATTAAAATATCAAGGCAGTCCTTTATATAAATTAGCGCGAAATAAAAAAATGAATTTTGAGCAACTAGAAGAAATTGTAAAAACAAAAAGCAGAGAGGTCAAAATTACAAAAATTGAAATTACCGGTTTTTCATTCCCTTTTTTCACAATTAAAACAACAGTAAGCAAGGGACCATATGTACGCTCGCTCGCAAATGATATAGCGCAACAAATTGGTCTTTACGCAACCACCCATAAACTAGAGCGAACAAAAATTGGAAATTTAAAACTTGAAAATGCGATAAACCTTGATAAATTAAATAGCGCCCAAGAAATAGAAAACTATTTATTAAAACCAGATAAAATAGAGGAGCAATTATGAATAAAAAATTATTTCTTTTATTAATAGTTTTATCAATATCAACAAAAAATACTTTTGCAAACTACTATCAATATAGTACCCCCTGGTTTGGGATTACTTTAGATATTGAAAAACAAAATACGGGCAAAAAGTTTCCGGAATGGGGGGACTTAATGTTAAAAATGGAAGACGCTTTCCAATCTCATGATATAAAAGTTTATGAAACGAAAGATGGAAAACGATGGGGAATTGAAATAGGTTTACCAGGATTTAAAAAAGATGAAATAAAAATTACAATCAAAGAAAAAGGAATTTTAACAATAAAAGCCGAAACAATTGAAAAGAAAAAAGAAGTAGAAGAAAAAGAAGAAAAAAATAAAATCTATATCTACAAAAGCAAACGCTCTGAAAAAAAATATTTTTCTAAAACATTTAAATTACCCGAAAATGTGGATTGGCAAAATACAAAAGAAACAAAACTTTCATATGAAAAAGGAATTTTGAAAATAGAATTTCCAACAAAAAAAGAAATCAGACCACAAAAAGTAACTTTAAAATTCGATACAGAAAAAAAAGAAGATTCAAATGATCAAAAAATAACAAAATCAGTCTCCGTACCGTTATTCAGCGGCACTTCGCCGGACAAGTTAGAAACCAAAGATTTAATAGGATTAGAAAATCTTAATGAAGAAAAATAGAAAATTAACAACAATTTATTTATTAATTTTTAATTTTTTAATTTTTAGTTTTGCCTCACCTATGTATCAAACAACCGAGGAAGTATACCAAGCTCAGCTTATCCAAGAAGAACATATATTTATAGAACAAACAACAATAGAACAACTTGAACAAATGGAACATAACATTGTAATTTTGAAAATAATTGTAGAAAAACTTATAAATATAAAAAGTAATGAAGAATTTGCAGATAAACAGAGAAAATTTATTGAACTAAAAGAGTTTTATTCAGATTACTCACTAAATCAAAGTAGAATATTCTCAAACAGACGGACAATAAATAGTCTTCCCCCAAAACATTTCCTCAAATTTCCAGGACTTTTAAAAAAATATTATCAACAGATTGAAGAATACTTGCAATACCTAAAAAACAATCCTTACAATAATTCTTTTAGACAAAAGACATTATTCCGATATATAGACATAATTCAAGACGGACTTGAAGTAATTTATAATCAAACAAAAGTTTTTTTTATTAATATGAGCAGAATACCCCTGCGCTTAAAAGCGCAGGGGTATTCTGCTCATCCGATAAAACCATAAATTAACAATAACAAGTTAGGATAGATTTGTTTAGTGCTTAATAATTATGTATATTGCAGCTATTATGATGTATTGGACGGGGGCACACACAAGACATAAATTAAAATATCATTTAGTTTGGGTTCCAAAATACAGGAAAAGAATTCTAATAGGAACTCTTGCAATAAGGTTAAAAGAACTTTTGTATGAATGCGCAGAAGTAAATTCTTGGAAAATAGAAGAATTAAATATTCAAGTAGATCATATTCACATCTTGGTACAATTAAAACCAGATATAAGCTTGAGCAAGGTTTTACAATATTTCAAAGGAGGTAGTAGCAAAATAGTTCGAGAAGAATTTCCAAAATTAAAAGAGTTTTTGTGGGGAAGTAGTTTTTGGGCAGATGGGTATTTTGCCGAAACGGTTGGAAGAGTTAGTGAAGCGGCAATACGAAAATATATTAAAGATCAATAAATCAATCCGTTAAAAGCTCCGGCCTAAAGGCCGGCAAAATTTACTGCCAATTTTATTTGCAACCAAATCTTTATCCAAGATGAAACGGATTAGAAAAATCCCCGATTTTTTCTCGGGGATTTTTCTAATTAATTTAATTCAATTAAAATTATTTTCTATTTACCACCTCTAAACTTTTTCAACCAAAGTTTAGAATATTTTTTTGCCGCTCGTTTTAAAACGCCAAATGTTTTCAAATAAGCTGACATTTTGTCAATCAGAACTTTATCATTGGCTTTATTTCCAATCTCAGAAGCATCCAAAAGTAAACCATGGAAGTTCGGATCTTTTTTAGGAACAAAACCTTCAATTGGTTGAGCAAAAGTAAGTTTAATTCCAAACGGATCTTTAATTGAAAAAGAAATTACACCCCATTCCATGTCTACAAGATCGGTTGGTTCAAGACCTTTTTTCTTACATTTTTGATAAAATTTTTCAATGCCTTTTTTCATAGTGGCATAAAGACCGGTTGACCTACTTACACAACGCTTAATAAAACTAAAGTCCGCAAGCTCTTCAACCGCGGGAAGACGAAAAGATAAAAAACATTTACCTTTTTTTACTCGACCATAAGCCAGACTTTTTTCAAGATCATTTTTATCGACTAATTCTACAAGATCAAAGCCCAACTTCTCTGTGTAAAATTTAATAGCTGTTTCAACTGAATCAACAACTACTACAATTTCACTAGATTTCATCATATCTGTTACTCCTACCCTTTTTAATTACACTGCCGCAAAAGAGTGTTATTTGGATTCTGGAGCCTTTTGCGCAGCAGCAACCTTCCTTGCTAAACAACTAACCTTTCTGGAGGCTGTATTCTTTTTAAATAACCCCTTGCCTCGAGCTCTTGAAATTTTAGATTCCGCGACTCTCAACATTTCTTTAGCTAGACTTGTATCTTGTGTTTGCAATGCATCTTCAACTTTTTTGCAAGCAGTTTTAATATCAGATGATCTTGAAATATTTCTCAAACGTCTAACTTTATTTTGTTTAACAGCCTTTTTAGCTGATTTTATATTTGCCATTTATCAAAACCCTAAACTCTTTCAATGAATATTAAATCAATAATTAAACAACTTTTTCAACTTTATTAGATTTAAGACATTTAGTACACACAGCGCCGCGCTTGATACTTCTCTGTCCTTTAAATGTGAAACGAACAACATGAACGTTTGGATAAACCCATTTTTTCACTTTATTATTAGCGTTACTAACATTATTAGCAACCTGAGGTCGTTTTCCACATACAACACAAATATTTGCCATGATCAATAATCCTTCTTTTCAACAAATCTAATCTGGATATTCTATATTCTAACAAAAAATCACAGTTTTTGAAGCTCTACGTACCAATTTATTAACCCAGGCTATGCGATTTTACAGGAGGCAAACCTAAAAGCTCATAAACTTCTTTTGAATGCAGGACTTCTTTTTCTAACAACATATTGGCTAATAAGTCCAATTTATCTTTATTTTCTAATAATAACGCTTCAGCTTGAGCGTAACAAGTTTTAATAATTCTTTCCGCTTCATCATCAACTTTTTGAGCAGTATGATCAGAATGCTGTCTGGATTGCTGAATATCTCTTCCCAAATAAGGATGCTCCTTTGTATCATCATACGTAATCGAACCTAATTTATCAGACATTCCATATCGGGCAACCATTAATCTCGCTATTTTTGTTGCTCGCTCAATATCATTTGAAACACCTGTCGCATGCTCATTAAATTGTATTTCTTCCGCTAAAAAGCCTCCCAAAAGAACCTTAATTTCAGAAAGAAGCTCCGACTTTGAAGCCGAAACCTTATCTCCCTCAGGCATAGACCAGGAAACACCCAAGGTTCTACCTCTAGGAATAATTGTAACTTTATGAAAAGTATCTGTATCCGGAAGTAAAACATTTAACAATGTATGTCCTGACTCGTGGTATGAAGTACGTAATTTATCTTTTTCAGTTAAAGCTAAAGATTTTCTTTCCGCGCCTAAAACTATTTTATCTCGAGCTTTTTCAAAACACTCAACATCAACAGAGTCTTTTTCGGCCTTAGAGGCAAGAAGCGCCGATTCATTTATTAAATTTTCAAGATCCGCGCCGGTAAATCCGGGTGTTCCTCGAGCAATTTTTTTCAAATCAACAGATTCATTTAATTTTACTTTTTTAACATGAACCTCAAGAATTTTTTCTCTGCTATTTACATCCGGATAAGGGACTTCAACAATTCTGTCAAATCTTCCTGGACGCAATAGCGCTTTATCTAAAACATCCGGTCTATTTGTTGCCGCGACCACAATAATTTGACCATGTTCAGTTGTAAAACCATCCATTTCAGATAGAAGCTGATTTAATGTCTGTTCTCTTTCATCATTTCCACCACCTAGACCAATTCCTCTTTGACGACCAACAGCATCAATTTCATCAATAAAAACAATGCAAGGCGCTGATTTTTTTGCTTGCGCGAATAAATCCCTTACTCTCGCAGCTCCAACACCAACAAAAACTTCAACAAAATCTGATCCACTAATACTAAAAAATGGACAGTTAGCTTCTCCCGCGACAGCCTTAGCCAACAAAGTTTTACCCGTTCCCGGAGCGCCACTTAACAAAACACCCTTTGGAACTTTTGCTCCAAGTCGTTCAAATTTTTTGGGATTTTTTAAAAATTCTATAATATCTTTTAAATCTTCTTTAGCCTCTTCAACACCCGCGACATCCTTGAAAAGAACATTTACTGTATTTGGAGAAAAATACTTGGCCTTACTTTTCCCAACACTAAAAATTTTTCCAGCGCCACCACCTCCGGCTGAGGATTGTCTGAAAAAAATAAAACCTAAAAGTAATAACAAAGGTAAAAATGAAAATAATAAATAAGCCCCCCAAGACTGTGAATCAAGAGGAGAGACTTTAATTTCAACATTATTGGCTTTTAAATTATTCCAAAGTTTTTCTGAAGGAATAATGTAAGTTTCAAAATTTTTGCCGGATTTTAATTTTCCTTGAACATATTGATCCTGAACATGAATTTTCGCGATCTCATTTTTTTCAGATAAATTCAAAAACTCTGAGTACTTTATTACTAACGACTCTTTGTTTATAGCATTATAATAAAGCAAAAAACCAAAAGCCACGGCAAAAATAAGAACCAACCCCCAAATAGGATTAGGAGTTTTTTTTATAATAAATTTTTTTTTCTTTCTCATAGAAATGCCTAACAAATTAAAAATTTAATTTTTTTTCAATAAATAAATTAATTTTCCACAACGATCTTCATTGTATGACGCAAGCCCCCCATTTAGCAAGAAGATAGTTTTAGAATTATAGAAGTGAACACGCGCAAATTCAAGATGATATGTATTATAAAATAAATTAATACAGCAAAAAAATCAATGTCTAAACAGTAAAGAACAGTTTATTCGTCCAAACTGGATAACTTTTTGGCTCTTTCCCACTAGTTAAAACTCTTATTCGACCACTATTTAGATTCAAAATCGCAATTTGCGGAACCTTTAAAGCCAAAGAATCTCGTTCACTATGTGAAAATATAACATATTTACCACATTCCGAAAATGTTGGTTCACGTTTATCCGCATTGTCAAAAGTCATTTGCTTCTCTTGTAAATTATTTAAATTATTTAGATTTAAACTGAATAACTGGAATGCTCCATTAAGAATCCGTGTGTAAACAATACTGTTTGTTTTCTCACAATAAGATGGGGCAGCGCAATAGCCTCTGCCATTTGTCAATCGAAAAACTCTTTTGGTTCTTGCGTTTAGAATAAAAATCTGAGGAGAACCGGTCTGGTAATCGGAACAAAAAATAACATTTCCACTTGGCAACAAACATGGTGAAATATTATTTCCTTTATTTCTCGTTAATTTTTTAAAAACTCTTTTACCGGCTTTTTGACACATTTTTTTATCATAAAGATAAAGTTCTGAATTCCCACCGGCGGATAAACAAAGAACAGCCTTTGAACCGTCCTTGGAAAATGAAGGCTGCATATTTAAACCGTCATACGAAAAAACTATTTTTCTTCGTCTTGTTCTTAAATCAACAGCCATCAAACGATTATTTCTTCTTGTGAATTGAGAATAATATAAAATTGGCAATCGAGAGTGCCAACGAGGAGCAATATTAATAGTCTTAGCATCAACAACTGTTTTGGTTTGCTTACATAAATAATCTGAAACACAAACTACTTTTTGATTAGGATTTAAAACTTTACAATACGCGATAGAACTTAAATAAGGTCCCGCGTCTCCTGTCAAAGCTTGTAAAACTTTGGATGAAATTTCGTGAGCGCCTAGAACAACTTTTTTTTTATCAACTTTAAAATTTTGATCAAAAAGAACCTCTTCAGAACTCGTATCTTTTATTTTTATATTTATATTTTCTTTTAATTTTTTGTTCTCAGACAAGAAAACAAAAAGACTTATACCTTTTTGGAAATGTTTAGATAAAACTTTCTTATCTAAGCTTTTATTATATTTTTTTAAATCGATATCGAGTTGATCGGTTGAGTTTAAATCATCTTGAATTAACTTACCCAAATTCAACGCGAATTTATTTTTAGCCAGACATAAAAACTGACATTTTATTTTTTCATTTTGATAACTACAAACACTAAATTCAATATCATCTGAAATTAATGATTTAGGATCAATTGAACTTGAGGCTATTAAATTTGAAAAACAAAAATTGTTTGAAAAACAAAATAATAATAAAAAAACAAATTTTAAACATCTCATTATACTTCCCAACTTCTATCTAAAAACAATTGTAAATCTTTTGCCCCAAAAATATTCTTTAAATTCAAATTTTTTGGCAGCTCGAATAATACTTAATTTAAACAATAAATGTTTTGGTTCCTTAATAATTTCAAATTCCCGAACTTGTCCATGTTTATTTACCATAAAATCAACCGTTGCTTGAATATCTTTAGAAATCCCGACAGGTGGACGCCAAAAAGCGCTTACAGTTTTCTGTATACTTTGTTGACGCTCATTAAACTTCCCTTCAAAGTCGTCACTCAAATCGAAAGTTAAACGTTCCTCAAAAACATCCAAAACTTCTTTTTTTACATCTTCAGACTCAATATTTTTACGATCAATTTTTTTATTTTCTAAAACTTTATCTTCAGCCTTAATTTCTTTCTTAACTTCTTTTTTTTGTGTATTACTTTTCTTTTCTATTTTTTTAGGTTCATTCTTTTTATTGGGTCTTAAAGCTCGAATTCTTGATTTCTTTTGTATTTGTTTTTTTGGTGGAGCTTTTTTTAAAGGAGGTTTTTTTTTCGTTTTCTTGGAGGCTAAATTAGCTTTTTTTTGTTTTTGTAATTCCTGAATCCTTTTCTTTCTATCTTGCTGAGATATTATTTTTTTATTTTTTAAAACATTTAGATTTCTGTGTTTAAAAGTGCTTCTAGGAATATTCGCTGAATTAGCATAGAAAATTTCATCTATTTTTTCGTTAACGGAATCATAAAAAGATACATACGATAATAAAATGAAAAAACTTATATGCAATAAAAAAGAACCATAAATATATCTTTTGCCAAACTTCATAAACCGATCCGGTTAACATTAAACTCTAAGATTTAAGTGAAAACTCAATTTCCAAGCCATCAATTTCTTCGTCAAATTCGGAAGCTGTTTCCAATACTGTAGCATAGGCAACATCGCGCGCAAAACGTAGCTCAATAGGAAGTGGTGATTGTTGAACCGCGGCTTTTTTTAAGGAGTCAAAAACTTCCTTCTTTCCCTGAGGAAAACTATTTAAAACATATTTTCCATCTTTATTAATATCCACAACCGTTGTTTTTGAGGCTATCGGTTGCTCATCAGTCTTAGAAGGAAAAGTTACATTCACACCCTTTTTTATTACCGGCGCGGCAATCATAAAAATAACTAATAAGGTTAATGCTGTGTCAACTAAAGGAGTAAGGGTAACTTCCGGCATCACAAATCTTTTTGCCCTCTTTTTTTTAAATTTTTTTACCATACGTTACCCTACAAACGTTTGTTTTAAAATATTATAAAAACGTCCTGAAATATTTTCTAATTGTTGTTCTAATTTTCTTAACTCATTTGAAAAATAATGAAACGCAATCATCGCGGGAATCGCGACAATCAAACCGGCTAACGTTGTTGTAAGCGCTTCCGCGATACCGGGCGCGACAATAGTAATATCAGCTGATTTATAATGTCCAATATTTATAAAAGCGTGAATCAAACCCCAAACGGTTCCAAACAAACCAATAAGAGGAGAAACAGCCGCGCTTGTTCCCAGAACAGGAAGATAAGTTTCTTCTTCTATTAAAAGTTGATCAACAGATTGATCAACCGCTAATTCTAAAAATTCCATTTGCTCTAAAGTCAAACGTGATTTTTCTGTTGTCCCATTTGAATCTTTTAGTAATTCATGTAACTCATTTAAGTTTTGCATCAAAAATTTACCACCAATGCAATCTTTAAATTCTTTACTTATTTCAATAAGACCCGAAAAAGTTCTAACTCCACGCATTCTTAATGAAAGAGCCTTAACTCTCCTTCGTTGTTTTTTGATTGTTTGATATTTATAAATAATGATAGCAACACATAAAATAGAAAGAAAAAATAATAAAAGCAAAACCAATTTTGTCATAAAATCAGATTGCCAAACAAGACCCCAAGCAGAATTACCAAACATACTTTACTCCTATTAATTTTCAGATTATCAAATTATAGATTTAAGCTTCACTTACTATAAAGGAAAAGAACGACTTAACAAAGAGTAAAAATAAAAAGAAAAAAAACAATGAAAAATAAAATAATCAAGAAATAAATTAACACTTTATTGACACAAACAGTGTAATATGAAAAAATTTTTGTGTTGTGTTCAACTGTAAATATAATTTTGATTTATATATTTAGGAGAAAAAATAAATCAAAAAATTATTAACCAAAAAAGGAGATCTTGTATGGAAAAAAGAAACTTATTATTTTTGTTGCCTCTTTTGTTTTTTTCCTCAATAAACTCAACCGAAAATGAAAACAACTCAAATGAAACTCCGGACAGCGCTGAAATACAGGTAACAAAAAATACAATTTCTTATGGTAGTATCGTTAGAATTAAAAATGATCACACAGAGGCCTATCTAACTTCACCCGAAGCAGGAAAAGCAGGCTGTGAAAATAACACAAAAATCGACAACTACTGGTTTGTTCAACCGGTAAATCCTGAAGAAAAAACTATAAAATACAAAGTCGCAGTAAGAAATGATAGCAAAATTCGCCTTGTAAATGTCAAAACAGGTGAAGTTCTTGGAAAACATCCTTGGATTATAGAAGTAAGAGAATCAATAGAACCTCTCTGGGCAAAAGAAGACGAATTTACATTAAAAGATCCTGAAACAGGAAAATATCTTTCTACATCCACACAAACACAAGAAGAATCTGATTTGTATGTAATAAATTTACGGGAAACATTAGTACCCGGATGCCTTTGGAAATTAGCAAACTTTTATCCCGCAACAATGCAAAAAGACCTGGAAAGCGGCTCAACGGTTGGAATAAAATTCTTAGTAAATGATAAATATCTTACATGGATCGGTAACATAAATATCAATGTTAGTGTCGCGGATCGTCGAGATGATTCAGATATAATAAATGAACTTGTAACTCCAATAAGTACAGAGGCAAATTCAAATAAATCTAAATTTACAATAGAACAAAAAGGCGCTTTCATCGCGTTTAAACTAAAAGAAAACAGCTACTACCTTCAAGCAACCTCAAATGAAGATACTTACTGGTACCATGGTGAGGCCTTTAGACACGGCTGGGGGGTACAAGAACATCATCCAATGAGAGGAATTTTGCAAGTTAGAAATGAAAGCAAATCCGGAAAGGGAGTGAGAGACTCAGATGATTTTGTGGGAAGAGAAAAATTTAGACTAGAAAGATTTCATATTAAAAATAATTTTACAGGCGGTTATTTAACATATATCGGAACACTAGGAACATTACTTGAAAACCAAAAAGATCAACATAGCCACAGAAAAATCAAAGGATTTAGTGTTAGTTCGGCAAAGGAATTTCCGGGCAGCGACATACAAGATGTTTTGGGCGTTCCAATAATTAGCGCATACAATAAAGCGCTATTCGAAGAAGGGGAACCTAACGCGAAAAACTATCTCGGACTTTTCGCGATTGAAGTTATAAGTGGCGCTGATGTACTGCCACTACCACCAACAGAGGAATTCGCCCCTTTTATTGAAGAAACCGTAGAATTGAAATTAGATACAGCGCAAAGGGGAAAATTCAGATGGGAGGGTGAAACAGAAATTCCCGGTTACGCGCAAATTGTATTCAAAGCAAAAGCGCTGGACTGTATTTTTATTGGTTTCGCTTCAGAAGAAAAAGATTTCCAAACAAATGATGATATATTTGAAATTATAATTGGCGCAGGAATAGATGAAAAATCAAATAGCCACACCTTAATTCGCAACAAACATAATGTGAAACTTACAAATGAAATAGGAACACACATTAAAGACAAAACAATTCCGGATAAAGATTGGAATTTTTATTGGGCTAAGGTTACCGGTGGAAATAAACTTTCTGTTGGTCATGGAGAAGATATTGGTGAAAATGTAATTTTAACATGGGAAAGCCCTGAAAAAATTCCTGTAAAATATGTTGGCCTAAGTAACTATGTAAATCCTATCGATTTTGCTGACATAACTGTTTCAACTCCTGAAATAACTGAAGAAATAAAAGCTGAATTATTTGTCGACAAATTGAAAAAAATTAGAGACACAAAATTATACACAAACAAAATAGCGCAATATATAGCAATGATTCCCGAAGCCATCATAGATGATACAGCAAGAGATATTTTTATTGATGAAATTATATGGTTAGCGCCAAATACACTACAAGAAAAATTTACCGAATTTCATAAACTTATAAACGCCGCGAAATGGAATCCAAATTTAACAAACAACGATCCATTGAGAATCGCGATTTTAGATTATTTCGCGTTAAAAACAGGTCTTCCAATTACGTTTGACAAAAAAATGGACACCCTGGAACAACTACTGAACCTTGCGTACACACAAGAAAAAGCAAAACAATTCTTAGTAAATAATAAAAACGCTGTTGTTATATTAATAAAAACATTATCCGAAGAAGGAATGGATGAATCACCTGAAATGCTAAACCGCGTAAAAGCTGTTCTCCAAACAGCAATTTGCGATTCGGTATTCGCGGAAAACGCATCCAACCTACAAAGAATTTTGGACGATCTTTCAAAACCGGTCACAATTGAAACGCTACAGGAAAGACTTGATTCAGGAAGCGCGGAACAAGACAGAGCAGCGCAAGAAAGATTCATTAAATCTTTAAAAAAAGTGTTTGATAACACAAACGCGAAATTAAAAACCGAAATGGAAAAAGGTCCACTTTCCGGAGAATCATTAAAAATCTTAAATCGTTTAACATATCTTCTAAAATCAATTATTTATAATCTTACATTTATGAGAGCCTCTAAAAACGAAGCTGAAAAATTGCTCACACAACTCCCGGTAGAAAAAGAAGAAATAAGTGAAGAAATAATTGAAGAACTGGAAGAAGGCGCCAATGTTGCCGATCAATTTAAATTTATTTTAAGCATGACAAGAGGTAGCACGTTTAGAAGCCCGGCAAGAAAACAATCTTACATTACAATATTGAGTAAACTCGCGAGCAATAAAAACTTAACAATAGATATGATTGAAAAACTTAGAACAATAATAAGTTTTGTAAAAGAAAATCCAATTTTAAATACACAAGATTTAGCTGTTTTAAATTTCTATGAAGAACAACTTTCGGTTCCGGTAACAATCGATGATAAAATCAAACTATTACTTAAATCCGTTTTAACAGTCAAAAAGGAAACAAGAGGTATTTTTATAAATAAAATTAAAAAACTTCTAACAACAATTGAAAAAGATACAAAAGCAGGCAAAAAGGTAGAAGGCCTACCAAAATTAAAACGACTATTAAAAACAATGAAAAATCTTCCCGCGTTTATTGGGGAAACACAAATAGATCAAATGCTAATAGTCATAAATAATTTATTAGGCAAACAAGAAACTATAAAAGAAACAACAATTGAGACAGCTGTAAAAACAGCAGCCGCAACAACCGCAGCTAAAGCAAAAGCTACAACAGCAAAAGCTAAAACAACAACAAAACTACCACCTCGCCGCGCCGTTAGACGTGAATTGCCAAGCTCCGGTTTTAAGCGTGAATACCGAAGAAGCCCGCAAAGACAGGTTATACAAAGAAGAACAGTAGATTTTTAAATATAAATTATTAATTTTATTTTTCAATGGAGAAAGATATGAATAAAAAACGATTAATAACAATTTTAAGTTTTTCGTTACTTTTATGTAACAACATTTTCGCAGAAGAAGAACCGGCCGTAAAACCCTTTTCTGAAAAAATAGACAGCGTTGTATTTGTCTCTGAGCTTGAAAGCTTAATCCCGGAAGCAATAGAATCAAATGAAAATATGAGCTTATTTGTAGAAAAAATAGATGACTTTGTAGATGAAAGAACCAAAGACCAAATACAACCGTTAAGAAGAGTTATTAATTACACAATATATAATCCTCTAACGCCAGCGATATTTAAAAACCAACTGGAAAACTTGAGAACAAGGGCGGTAACTCCCCTTACCGAACTTGAGAAAATAAATGGGCTCAGAGAAAAAGCGTTGGATGTTGACAGAGTAAAGAAACTCAAAGAAAATCAAATCGAAGTTATGCAAGATTTAATCGGATTTGTTATGACGAGAACTGATGAGACAAGAACACCATTATTAAATCTTTTAAGTACAATAAGAATGCGCGACATAATTACAGATACAAACTTAAAAGAACAACTTATAGAATTTATAGATATAGTTCCACAACCAACTTCTCTTTATGAAAAAGTATATAGTTTATACATAAAGCTCAAAAAACTTTCAGACCAAGAAGCAATGCGTAATTTATTTGGCATTATGAAGGAATATATGGACGCGACAGAAGAAGGAAAAACAAAAGTAAAAGAGAAATTCACATTATTATTAAATACAATTATTTATAATCCCAAATTTACCGAAGAACAAAAAAAACAAACTCAAACCTGGCTCAGAGAAGTTTCAAAAATAAAAACAGAACCAATGGAAGAAATGAAAGAGCCACAAAAATACACTGAAAAAATCTTATTTTATTATAAAAACGCCCTTGAACCGGAACACGTCGCAATCCCTAAAAAACGAACTGCATTGCTGCAAGGTTTAATCGCGTTAGAACAAGATAAAGTAAATGCCTCACCGGGAGACTTGGAAAGGTTACTTAAAACATTAAAGTACCTTCAATTAAGACAAGCCCTTACTCCTTCAGAAAAAATTCAGCTATCACAATTAATTTCTAATCTGGAAAAAGAGGTTTCTGTTTCCGACATGATCAGTAAAATCTACAGCCTTTTAAACAAAGCTGAAACAGAAGAAAACGCTAAAAAATATATTGTGACCCTAATTGAAAAAATCAAAACAAATCTTGTTGAGCAAATGAAAAAAGAAAATAAAATACCGTCTGAGACAGAAATGTTAGATAATCTTTTATTTTTATACATAATTGATTCAGCGCGATATGCCGGCGAAAAAGCAGAAATTGAAAAGTGGCAAAAAGAACTTAATACAGCAAAAGAAGCCGCTAAAAAACTACAACAAGAAGCCGCCACGATTACCGCTACAACAACGGGAACACAAGAATCATCTAAACTCCAACAACTCTTTGGAGCCTAATAATACAAACAGCCGTGGACAAAAAATCCACGGCTTTATCAACTTTTATTCGGTGGGATAAAATGAAAAAAATAAATTATTTTCTAAAAGCGTTTTTGCTATTCACCATAACTTTTTGCGCGACATTAAAACCGGCAACAGACCTAACAGAACAAATTAAATCATTAGAAGATCAACTGGAACCAACGCAAGAATCGGAAGCGGCTTTCAACGAAAAAAAA
>JAUWHS010000120.1 GCA_030605785.1 bacterium | reverse complement strand
GGATAAAATGCTGAATTTTTTTAATTCTTCATTACTCAAATCACCCCATAACGCTCTTAATGGTTTGGGCAACATGTTTTCTCCTTTAAAAGAAATTATATAATTAAAATTTTTATAGAATTATCGTATGCGAGCTGAATTTACCATGCTACCCTGATTTTTACAATAAAAAATTATCAAAAAAAATAGCCCGGTTTAAACCGGGCTGGATTAAAAAGAAAAAACTATTTTTTCCATTCTTTCTAGTATTGATCCATTATCGCTTTTATGTTTTTACCGATTATTGGATACGCTTTATCCGATAAGTTAGCAAGAGCAATACGAATTGACCAGTTTGGTCCGGCAAAACCTTCACCGGGTAAACAAATTGTAAATTTTTCTTTTGCTAAACGGAAAAGGAAATCTATTGTTGTGAAATTTTTCGTTAAATAGTTTGCGAATTTTGCGCTGTATTGATCTTTTGCCATTTCTCCTAAGTTAAGCAATGTATAATAATATGTATGCTCCGGTCCTTTATTGAGTTTAATTTTTAAGTTTTTATAAAGACTGTCTATTCGTTTTTCTAAAATTGATTGAATTGATTTTTGATATTTTTTTTGTTTATCCAAAAGTTCAAATAGTGAAAGAATAGCCATCATGCATTGTTGTGGACAAGAAAGTCCGCCTGTGTGCGCAAGAGCAACATCTCTGCTGTCCATTTCTAATCTTTCAATAAATTTAATTTTTTCAGGTGTTGCTGAATCCATTTTGTAACGTTGATCTAGTTTCAAAATATCTTTTTTAGGCAAATTTTTTATAAGTTTATCAATTACGTTGTCATCATGAAGCATAATCACGCCAAGTCGCCATCCTGTTACACCAAAATATTTTGAAAAAGAGTAAACGCAAATAGTGTTTTTTGGTATTACTCCAACGATGGAATTGAATTTTTTTGGAAAGGTTGCGTAAACGGTGTCTGTTAAAGCGATTAAATCTTTTCTTTTTGTTCTTACAAGTTTTTCAATTTTTTCTAATGTTGATTTATTCAACGCAATTGATGTTGGATTTGTTGGATTAACAAGATATAATGCTTTAACTTTTTTATTT
This sequence comes from bacterium, assembly GCA_030605785.1. Taxonomy (GTDB): domain Bacteria; phylum Babelota; class Babeliae; order Babelales; family JAUWHS01; genus JAUWHS01. The sequence continues at coordinate 23,926 of JAUWHS010000120.1, read as the reverse complement.
TCGAGCTTTTTAATTTCTGAATCAGGAATTTGCCACCCTTTTTTCTCGTCTCCTTTGATGTAAACTTCTACAAGTTTGTAATCGTTTAACTCGGGTATTTCAAGATAGGGTGAAAAAATTGGTGTAATAATTGCTATTGAATCACCCTTATTTAAAATGAAATTTTCCTTTAATGATTTAAATGTATAAACCATTGATGCTGTTGCGCCTTCATTAGCGAAAAGTTTAAATTTTCCTTTGGCTAATTTTCCGTTAAATAAAACTTTATTTAAATATGTAAAAACAATTTTTTCTGTGTTTGGAAAAATTCTTGGAGGAGATGGATAAAAATCTCCCAGAGAAGCGTCTGCTAGTTCAAAAACAACGTCATCAGGATTGAGTTTTAATTCTTTTGTACAATATTGAATTGATTTTTTTAAAAGGATGGTCGCGTCGTTTTTCTTTTTACTTAAAAAGGTATTAAGTTTTTTAGCGATTCCTTTTTTTTCAGGTCTTAATCCCAAATTATTAATTTTTGTATTTTTAGAGGCTAAGTCTGCGGCAAAAAGATTTAAGTGACAAAAAGCTTCACGTGTTGTTGTATTTAAAAAGTTTGGGTTTCCCCTACCGGCATTTAGCATTTTTTTATTTTTTTTCTTTGCCGCGATTTGCGCCATATCAATTAAAACGTTTTTTAATTCAAATGGACTCATTGCCGCATATGTTTTCATGTTTGTTTTCATGGTTTTCCTTAAATTTTTTAATGCCCCGAAAAAAAACGGGGCATTTTTATTATCCTTTAATCTTCCAACTTGGTTTTCTTAATTGATAAATAATAAATGGAATTCCAATGGCTGTTATGGCTCCAATAATTAAAACGGTTTCATATATTGTTTCATTTCCTGCCGGAAGTTGTGATGGAGGGAAAAACGCGACAATGTATCCGCATAATAATGTTAATAATCCCAACATGGTGACGAACCACATTCCAAAATTTCCGCCTGGAATTTTATATGCTCTGTTAACTTTAGGTTCTTTGTATCTAAGACGAAGTCCCGCGAGTAGCATGAGTGAATACATTGTAAAATAAACTAACATAGCGATCGCGACTGAAGTCCAAAAAGCAATATTAATATTTGGCATTAATAATAATCCACCACCAACTAATGAAATTAAAATTGCTTGTATTATTAATAGTCGTTGAGGCGCTCCACTTTTATTAACCTTTTGAAAGTATGGAGGAAGTTGGCCGCTTTTTGCGCTTGCCAGTAACCCTTTAACCGGACCCATAAGCCATGTATTTATTGCGCCAATTGCGCCACCGGCAACTAAAATTCCTATAACAGGAACAAACCATGCCATGCCAAACTTTGTGAAGAAATCTGTAAATGCTTCCATTAGTCCTGCAAGCAGGCTTATTTCTTTTTGTGGAACAACTGCCGCGACTGAAAGTGAACCGAGAACATTTATTAACAAACCGATTACAACAACAAAAAATATTGCTATTGGATAATTACGTTTTGGATTTTCAACTTCCGCGGCATGTGATGATGAAGCTTCAATTCCGCAAAAAGTTCTCATAAAACCAACAAGTAAAACCAAAGTTGTGATTTGACTAAAACTAGGAATTATATTTTTCATGTTAAAGGCCATGTTGATCTGTGGTGTGTTTCCCATTAAGAAATAAACAATTCCCAACGCGATAATTAATGCGCCCGGAAATAATACTCCGCCTAAAAAACCGACGGAACTTATTGTTGATGATGTTTTTTGTCCTCGCGCTACAAAAAAGGTTGTTGCCCACAAGACAACTAATAAAGTTGAAAAAAGAAAAATTTTGCTATGCGCAAGATGTGGAGCGAAAATAAATGCAAGAGAACCACCAACAAAATAAAGTTGTGAAATTATTCCAATAATCATGTATGTCCATTGTAGCCAAATACTTACAAAACCTAGTCTGTCTCCGAAAGCTTCCTTTACCCAGACGTAAATTCCGCCCTGTTTTGGCCAACCTGTTGCGAGTTCAGCAGAAACTAAAGCAACCGGAATGAAAAATCCAATTGCGGCAATTAACGCGAAAAATATCATGTGCATCCCTGTTTCTGCTTCCGTTGGTAAGTTTCGAACACTTACTGTAAAAGCTGAAGAAATCATAATGAGTGTAAACAAACTCATTTTGTTTGATCTTTTTGCCATACCAACAATCTCCTTTTTTGTTTGAACGATAAACAACATAAGGCAAGTTATTAAATTTGTAGCTAGTTTGTAAAAGATTTAGGAATAAAAAATATAAAATAATTACAATGAGATAATTTCTATCTGTAAAAACAGGATAATCAGAACAAATCAACTTTTACGTGGGAGGGCTTTTGCTTTTATTTCTATATAATTTTAAGATGGTTAAAGATTAAAGAATGTTTGAAGTTTAAGGATAATTTTTACGTAACATTATTATGGGGGCAATTATGTCAAGGAAGAATTTTAGATTCATTTCATGTTTTTTATTATTATTCATTTCATTTTTTACAAGTAGAATCATTGTGGCTAAGGAAGCTACAGAATCATTACAGACATTAGATAGTGGAATTGTGGCCAATGAAGCTGTAAATAAATCAGAATCACTACATTCACTTATAGAGGAATTAGATTGTAAAATAAATGATCTGATTGATCGTTGCTTTGGCGAGGAAGTTTTTAATAAGTGTGAAGAAGAAATAGAAAAATGTAATGAAAAGATAAAAAGCTTACTTGAGAAAGAAGATTGCGATCCCAATGAAAAATATTATGAAGAAGGACTAAATCCGTTAGTCCCAAACAGAATGACTTCTTTGATAATGGCTGCTTATTGTGGTTATCCGTTAATTGTTAAAACTTTAGCAAATGATCTGAGGGTAAACATTAATGAAAAAGATGATAATGGAAAAACTGCTTTAGATTATGCGCAAGAAAAGCCAAGGATTTTTATTTCTAAAGAGATTAGGGAAGAACTTAGTGGAAATTACCATTTTATATTTATGGGAACAACCTTTGTTCCTTATCTATCATATAAAGTAAATAAAAAAACGCCATACGATAGATGTGTTGACATTTTAAAAGAAAAAAATGCTAAAGAAAATTCTATTTCTCTCAGGAAACGGATGAAAGGGACGATTCATTTGTCTAGAGTGTTTAATAATGAGTTTTTTAAATTTTTTTTATTGGGTGATGATAGATTTTTTGATGATGATTGGAAAAAAAATATAACTTTAAAAGAATCGTTTTTAATTTATATTCAAGAAAATACTTTAAACCTTTTTAAAATCCAAGGTGATTTGGAATGGTTTTCAATGTTTGTATGCTATAAAATAGCATGTTTTTTAGGTACCGTTGAAGATTAAAAAAATAAGATTGTACAAAAAGCCCCAGGTTTTAAAACCTGGGGCTTTCTTTTTTAAGATTTAAAAGTTGATTAAATTATGCAGTCAAATAACTAAATGCTTTTTTTAATCCTGATCTTAAATTTTGAACTTCTTCTTTTTTCCATGAAGATTGCTCACCGCGAATAAAAGTTGTTCTATCAACTCTGTTATCAAATCTTCCAAAAGGCAAATAATATTTTTTACCATGAGCGTTAATTGTAATTTTATTTGGTCGATCAGATGTTTTTGTTAACCAGTCAATATCGTCGCAACCATATTCTGCATACATTACTGAACGCGCAACACCATGATGTAAAATTGAACCCGGGTCTTTTGGATTCGCGCGCGCTTCATTTTTTCTTCTTGATTCTTCCGGTGTAACCCAAATATAAAGAACAGAAGCTTTATCCAGAATTTGTGGACTCAATTGAGAAAAGGCATATTTATATCCGTAAGGTTCAGGCAACGGCATTGGCGCGCAGTCTGCCCCACCTCTGGCGAATTCTATTACAACAGTTTTATCGTTAAGATTTTTAGCTTTTGCTATTTCAGCGACTTTATCTTTAAGTAATTTCGCCGCGTCTTTTTCAACTGCGTTGGCAACACTTTTGCGAATTTTTGGATCAAGTTTACTTAAAACGGCTTTTCCACCCACTTTTACCCTAGCATTATCTAACCGATCAAATAACCATAATGCCGCGGATTTAGGATTTATTTTTGTTTGGTTAACAAGATCGTAATAATCTTCATTAATTAAGTGCATCAATGTTCCCCATTCTTTTGGGCTACGAAATGAAAATGCCGGGGCTAAAAAATATTCACCTCTTTTATCACGTTCATTTAATTCTTCGCTTATTCTTCTCATCATGTGAACATAAGGAAAATCATCTAATTGAACTGTATCTTTAATTCCAAATTGTTCTTTACATTCTTCTTCGCTTAAGCTTGAAAAATATTTTCTGACTTCAGATTTTCCGGATCCAGGTAGCGCTGTTAAAAGTAAAATCTTGATTGGTTTAGCTTTTTTTATTTCTTGTTTTTGTCTTATTGGCTTCTTGAAAAAATGCGCGCTTTTAGAATCAGCGCTTGATAAAGCTGTCACGCAAAGAGCTGCTAAAAAATAACGTTTGATATTTTGTTTCATTGTTGAAAACCTTTCTAAATAAAAAGAAACTACTGACAATTTAGTTGGTCATGATATAGTTTCTTTTTATTTAAGACAAGTTTTTTTGTAGTGATTAAAAATAATTTTTATAAAAATAATTTTTAAAAAAATGAACAATCTTTATTTTCAAAAAACAAAAATTATACTTTCAATTTTTTTAATGTTTATCCTGGTAATCCAAAAAGGTTCTATCAAAAAAGATAATTTAAGCGCTGTTGGCTTTGGAAAAATAATTTTATTTAACGAACATTTTGTTGTTTACAATGTTTCGGCAATAGCTGCAGCGTTACCGCAAAAGGTAACGTCGACCATTATTAAATCGGATAAATTTGAACTTTATCCAAAAATTCTTGAAAAAGAAGACACATTAAAAGCCATTAATAAAATACTTGAGTTATTAAATCTAAAAAAAGAAAAACTAAAATTTACACTTGCGTTTGAAAGTCAAATTAAACCCGGATCCGGAATTGGATCAAGCGCCGCTTTTGCTGTTGCTGCAATAAAAGTTTTATCAAAATATTTAAATCTTAATTTATCGAATCAAAAAATAAATGAAATTGCGTATGAAGTTGAAAAGATATTTCACAAAAACCCGTCCGGAATTGATAATACAATTTCAACTTATCAGGGAATAATTTTATTTAAAAAAGAAAATCCAAAGATAGTAAAACAAATAAATTTTAAGGAACCATTGATTTTTGTTATTGGAGAGAGTGGAAATAAGAGCTACATTCATCCCGAGCAGTGTCGAGGAACCAAAAAAGCGGTTGAAAAAGTTAGAAAATTAAAAGATAAAAATTCTGAAAAATTTGATCTTCTTTTAAATAAAGCGAATAAAATTGCGACTAAATCTTTAAAAGCTATAACAAATTTTGACTTACAAAAAATTGGTAATCTTATGGACAAGAATCATAAATTATTGCAACAAATAAAAGTTTCTACACCTGGGCTTGATAAATTGGTGAGTATTGCAAAAAGAAATGGGGCTCTTGGCGCAAAGCTTACGGGTGGTGGACTTGGAGGTAATATGATAGCTTTGGCAAAAGATGAAATAGATGCAAATAAAATATTGAATGCTTTTAGAAAAGAAAAATTTAATTGTTTTATTGTTAAAACAAAAAACAGAAATTTATATGATTTTGAAGGGGAAATATGATTGATTTAAATAATTTGAAAATTGAATTATTTAATTTCTTTTTAAAAAGCTCCAGTTGCCCCGTCTCAGGTTCTGCTATTTTTTTGAGTACAAAGTTTAGGATACTTTTTGCATATTTAATTGCTAGTTTGGCTTCATCTAAATCCGGAATATCAAATTCAGTAGGATATCTAAATTTGGTTGAAAATGGGTTTAAGTATCTGATTTTCTGGTACAGTTTATCAAAATCTTTATTAAGTTTAAGACACATTTCAAGAATTCTGTATAAATCATGAGTTTTTATAATATGTTGTTTTTTAAAAACAACATATCCCTTTAGGGATTTTTCAGCCGATTGTTGGCAGTGATATGCTACAGAAGAAAAAAGTTCGTTTAAAAATACAAGTTCGGATACTTTTAAATCTTCTTTTGCAATTTTTAACCACTTCTCATGCTCTTGCATAAATTAACTCTCCGTCCTTTTTTATTTTGTACCCGAGAGTTGTTATATTATTTGATATTTTATCGAATTCATCTTTTGTATAAATAATTAAATCTTTTGATATTTCCATTCCAAATAAAGCATCATATCCTGGAATTGGCCGTTTGTAAGACTTTTCATCAGATTCATCTATAACAATTAATAAATCTAAATCACTATCTTCAGTTGGCTTACCCCACGCATAGGATCCAAAAAGATAAATTGATATGGGATCGTATGTTTTTATTAATCGATTTTTTACTTCTTCTATTATTTTTTTATTGATCATGAGTTATCCTTTGAAAATCTCTTCATATAAAAAAGCTTATAAAAGCTATTTTAAAAAACATTATTTATTGTGTAAATAAAATTGAGGATTTGTATGAACAAAGTAGATTTCTTTGATTATGTTTCTGAAGATATTATGTCATTTGCGGAAAAAGAGTTTAAGGAACATGCATTTGAGCAAATGGGATATGAGGGAAATTTTCTGTGGTGTTTTGTTGCAAAAAAAGACGACAAAATTATTGGTGTTGTCAGTGGAAAGTTGTTGTATGGAGTTTTGTATATAAGAGATCTTGTTGTTGCGTCAGAATCTCGAGGAAAGGGTCTTGGTTTAATGTTGTTTCGGAAGGCTTTGGACTATGGAAAGCAAAAAAAATGTAAGTTTGCGTATTTAGAAACATTGAGTTTCCAAGCCTTGGATTTTTATAAACGCTTTGGTTTTGAAATTGATTTTGAACGTAAGGGTTATGATAATGGCGTGTCTCTTTATTATTTGAGTAAAGATTTATGATCAGGAAGAGTTTCATGAAAAAAAATAAAAATATGTATAATTTTTTGTGTTTTTAGTAGGATTATTTTATTGATGTTTGGTTGCAAAAGGATTTTCTCATGGATACAAAAATGAAGTGCTGTAAGTGTGAAAGAGAAATGGGCTTAGCAGAATTTTTAACCTATGTCGAAGCGTATTTGCTAAAACTTATAGCTCCTGCGGCAATAACTTTTATAATTTCTGCGATAACTCATAAATTTTCAAATGAGACGAGAGGAATAGTTGATGAAAGCATGGCCGGGCTAGCTAATAATTTTGCAATAACTTGTCCAAATTGTAAGGCAGTTGATTGTTGGTATCCAGCATCAGGTAAAAGACCGAAAAAATTGAAAACAAAAAGAGATATGTCTTTATTTTAAATTATTAAAGGGGGGAAGATGAAGTTAAATAAAAATGTTTTTGTTGGTTGCGCTACGATTTGTATTTTTTTAGGTTCTTTGCAAAGCAATATTCAGGTTAGTCATATTCAGGATAATGAATCGCAAATCAAAAAAGATCCAACAGAAAATACTTTTTTGTTATCTTCTGTTTTAGATCAATTAACAAAAGCGCATGAAAAATGTCCTTTAAAAGATACAAGTGAATTGAAAATAAAATGCAAAAATTGTTCGATTAGGATTCTATCCCTAAGTGAATTTGAGGGTGGTTTAATAGGATGGGCTTTAAAAAGTTTAGGTATTGACGATGAGTTTGAAAAAATAATGGTTTTTTTTGATTGTTGGATAAAATTATTATCCGAAGGGGCTTCTGCTTCAGAACTTGTAGATTTTATGCTTACTGTTTCAAATGAAATGAGGCAAATTTGCTCTCATTGTCATGACGTTGTTTGGGAAAAAGTAATTTAAATGCGCAACAAGTATTTTATCTTGTATGCAAATTAGTTGTTCATGTTCTGCCTTATTTATCCATTCAATTAAATCTTTCACAAGTTGTTTTAAATCTTTTGCTTCAGGTGGAAGGTATCAATTTTTTTTGTGTTATTGTCGTAAATTGCGTTTTGCCCATCTCTGTATGGAGTTGGTTTAATATTTGTTTTTCCTCCTCCCATAACAAGAGCATGGATATATTGTATGTCTTTTTCTGTAAGTTTTTTATGTATAGATGAAAAAGCTTTTATTTTTTCAAGGGCAGCGTAGTAACCCAAAATTTCTTTTTCGTCTCTTTTACGAGCGGGGAATGTAGATCCGGTTTCTATAAATTCTTCAACTTGATCTAGTGTTAAACGATTTCCTTCTATGTAAGTTGAATAGTGTAATGTTTGAAGTCGCGCGGATTCCCGAAGTGAAGCCAAAACGGTTGGTGTAATTGGTAAATTTTGAATTTCTTGTTTTGTTAATTCTATGTCTATTAGAAGTTGTGTTATTTGAGGAGTAATTGAATAAATTGGTTTAAACATAATCGTCTCCGTTTTTAAATGGCCGTTATTATGTCATTATTCTGTCATTAAATTGTCATTAAATCAAAAGCCCAAGATGTTTTATCGAAAAGCAATAAATAAATATTGACATTCAATATGAAAGCAATTATTATTTTGAACATGTTTTATAAATTTTATTGTTTTTTCAGAGGGTTTTTACATGAAAAGATTAAATTTAGTGGTTACTTTTTTGCAATGGCTTACATTTCTTGTTTTAATTCCCGGGATATTAATTTCTTTTGGAATTAAGTGGTTTGGGAAAACTATTCCAATTTACGATACATGCAAGAAAGGTTTTTCTCAAAGTTTTTATACAGGATTCTCTTATTATTTTGATTCATCATTTTATGCTCCAATGTTAGCCCGATTGTTGGGCGCATTTGTTGATGGTATTTTGTTGGTATTATTTTTTGTTGGAATTTGCTTTTTTATAAAATTATTACGTTTGTATAAAAACAAAGAATTTTTTTCCATAAATATTCTTACTCTTTATAAAAAAATCATGCGAATCGCTCTTTTGATTGTTATATATAATCCAATAAGTCGCTCTTTATTAAGTGTTATTACTACCTATTTTCATAATCCTCCGGGGCAACGGGTCCTTACTGTGAGTATTAATTCAAATGATGTTATGAATATTTTTTTATTTGCTTTTTTATATATTCTTTTTTCTGTTATGTCTCGTGGTTATGAGTTGAAAAAAGAACAAGATTTAACGGTGTAATAATGAAGATAGTTATGAAATTAGATGAAATGATGGCGAAGAGAAAGATTCGTCTCAATGAACTTGCAAAAAAAGTTGATATAACTGAGGCCAATCTTTCAATTCTTAAAAACGATAGGGCTAAAGCAATTAGATTTTCTACTTTACAGGCAATTTGTAAAGCTTTGGATTGCCAGCCAGGAGATTTAATTAGTTTTGAGGATGATTGGATTTAAACTATTTCCAAGTTCGGTTTTACCTTCAAAAACAGTGCTTTTACGGCTTTTAAGTATTCGTGCTTTATATAGATATTAGCTACAATTTAGTTATCTATTCGAAAAGGTATTTTGTTAATAATTAATATTTTATAGAACGAAGAACGCTTATATCTGTAACAAATAAAATCAATGCATAGTTTTCAAAGTAATTTTCATTGAGAAACTTAGCAATATTTTCACACGTTTTTGCATTACATATGATTTCTATTTTGATATTTGAATTAAGGCTCCATACAGAATTGCGAATTCCTTTTTCACCTTTTCCTGTAACAGAACTTATTGTATAACCCTTGGCTCCGAGCCGATTAATGTCTTCAATTAAATTTTCTTCGATATCCGCTTCTGTTATTACGGTTAATAATTTTTCTTTATGAAAAACCATTTCTATCCTCCAAATATTGAAAATATATTTTTAGATAAAATATAATAAATTGGTATTCCTACCAAAACATTGAATGTAAATGTTATTCCAAGTGATGAGGTAATAGATAGTGTGGGATTTGCTTCTGGAATAGCCAAGCGCATTACAGCCGGAACGGCTATATATGAAGCGCTAGCAGCAAGAGTTGCAAAAATTGTTGTACCGCCAACAGATAGCCCCAGCCAATATCCAAGTAAAGCACCAATCAAAGACGAAAAAACAGGCATTAAAATACCAAAACCAAGCAAAAATAAACCATGTTTTTTTAGTGATCCAATCTGTGAAGATGCGATTAATCCCATTTCAAAAAGAAACAGAGCTAAAATACTTTTAAACATGTCAAAAAAAAGAGGTTTTATGGATTGAATGCCTTCCGGCCCAATAATAAAACCAATTAATAATCCTCCAAAAAGCAAAAGAATTCCTTTGTCCAGAAATGCTTCCCGAAAAACCTCTTTCCATTTAGTATCAGAATGAATTCCTCTGGCAAGTAAAATTCCAGACAAAATAGCAGGAGCTTCTAGTAAGACAAGAAATAAAGCCATATGACTTTCGAATTGTATGTTTTTTGAAATAAGAAAAGAGGTTGCAACTGCAAATGTTCCTACGCTAACAGAACCATAATGAGCAGCAATGGATGCTGAGTTAGATGAATCAAAATTTCCTAAATAACGTAATACCGGATATGCAATAAATGGTAATAAAAAACCCATAAAAATGGATACGATTATTTGTGGTAATAAAGATGTTAATGATAGTTTTGCTATTTCAATACCACCTTTTAATCCTATGGATAATAACAATAGAATAGTTATAAAATCATATACCTGACGAGGCAGATATAATTTTGTTTTTAAAAGGCCTACTGTTACACCGAATAAAAAAAATAATATAACAGGATCGACAATATTCATTTGAGTCTTTCTTTAATTCTTTTTTTCTTTACAATTTTTCTATCAAATTACTTGAATCTTTCCATCCAACAACATTGCCATGTTTTCTTATTTGTTTTTCATCTCCTCCATAAATCAAATAAGAATCACTTGGTTTGCTACCGGAAAGTTTATTCCAATAATCCAACCCTTTAAAAGAGTCGCTTGCAACTTTTTTTCCGGATTTAATTTCCACAGGGTAGTTTTTAACTCCTTGATCCAAAATACAATCAACTTCATGAGCCTCCCCTACGTCTCTCCAAAAATATAGAGATGGACGATTGCCCAAATTACAATATTGTTTATAAAAATCTGAAATTATTAAATTTTCAAAAAGTGGACCGTGAAAGTGTGAATTACTAAGAGACTGAGCAGAATCAATTCGTAAAAGTGAGCATGCTATTCCTGTATCAAAAAAATAAAGTTTTTGTGATTTAACAAGTCTTTTATTAAAGTTTTGAAAATGTGGTTCTAATAGAAAAATTATATAACTGGCCTGTAAAATTGAAAGCCATTCCCTTGCTGTTGGGGCTGAAATTCCTGTTGCTGCTGCTAAAGCATTAACATTACATAGCTGACCAATTCGTCCTGCGCATAATTGAACAAAGCGTTTAAATGTTGTTGTATTTTGAGGATTAACCAGTTGAGCGACATCTCTTTGGATGTAAGACGCGATGTAAGATGGATATAGTTCTGTTGGCAAAAAATTTTCTTCATAAAGTCTTGGATAGCAACCGTTGAATATTAAATCATCAACAGAATTTGGCATTATTTTATTTTCCAATAATTCTTTGTTTGATAAAGGAAGAAGATTTAAAATTCCAACTCTTCCTGCTAAAGATTCGGTTATTGCTTTGTTAACCAAAAAGTTTTCAGAGCCTGTAAGAATAAAATAACCGGGTCTCTTTTTTTTATCAGCTTCAAGCTTTATATAAGTTGTTAGTTTTGGCGCGTATTGAAATTCATCTAAAATTATTCCGTGTTCATTTTCATGTGTTAATAAAAAACCTTCAGGGTCTTCAAGCGCGAATGACCGAGTTGTTTCATTGTCCAAACTTAAAAATTTATGTTTCGGAAATGTGTTTTGAACTAATGTAGTTTTGCCAGATTGACGCGGCCCCAAAAGAGCGACTACCGGAAATTTGGCATATTGCTTTAAAACTTTAGTTAAATCTCTTGAAAACATTGTTTTTTCCATTTCTGTTAAATTGTTTTTATGTATTTCTACAGTTGGCGCTTTAATATGGTTATATATTTTGGCTAATATTGTTTGACTATTTTAAAGTCACACTTTAAAATAGTCAAGATTTGTTGTTGAAATGCTTAGAAAGGCTTAAATGCTAGGAATCTTCTTTCGGAATTATATTTAAAATCCTACTTTTACGCAGTGAAATGGAGAATAGTCTTGACTATTCTCCATTTCCGTTTAATTCCGATTAAAAATAGCCTTTTTTTGATTTGGAAAATATAAAGCTATTTTTCTAAAATTATAATTCCAAGCCCATTTAACAAATTGGTAACATCCGGATATGAAAAACCAAAAACACTGGCGACTGTTGGCGTACAGCCCAACTCCAAACAGATAAGATTTATTAGCTAGTTGTTGATTAAGATTTATCATTTAAAAGCTTCTTGTAACATTGTGGCTTGCGAAAGGCATTTCCCCAAACTTCTGTTTTGCGAAATTTTCTTATTTTTTCCATATCAAATTTGGCGATATAAATTCCTTCTTTTTCATTTGCTTGAAAAATTACTGAGCCATCAGGATTAAATGCGCAAGAGTTTCCGTCACAATTTTGATAAGGAGCAGGGTAATTTGTTACAGCAATTGAAGCCATATTTTCAAACGCGCGAGAACGAAGTTGCGCAAGTCTTACATCTCCCAGAAGAGGATCATTTTTAAGAGGACATGCGTTTGGAACTAAAATTAATTCTGCGCCTTTTAGCATTAAAATTCTTGCGCTTTCCGGAAATTCACGATCATAGCAAATCATTATTCCCGTTTTAACTTTTCCTTTTGTTGTATCTAAATCGCAAACGAAAAAATCTTTGCCGGAAGTCATGCTTGCTTCACGCACATCGAAATCACATGTATGAACTTTTGCATAAGACATTACAATTTTGCCGTGTCGATCGATAAGTGAAGCAGTGTTTTTCGGTTTGTTTTTGTATTTTTCTAAATATGTAATGGCTATTGCAGTGTTTAATTTTTTAGCCTGTTTTTGAAAACTTTTAACGAAATCATCATCTATTTTGATTGCTGATGAGAGCCATTTTTCGTGATCATCTTTTTTATTCGGATCATACGCTGTATAACCGATATTCCACATTTCGGGAAAAAGAATAATATCAGCTTTAAGCTCAGCAGCTTTGTGGCAAGCCTCTAAACCTTTTTCTAAATTTGCTTTTTGATTATTTGGTGTTGCTTTTAATTGGAGCAACGCAATGTTAATTGTTTGCATGATAAAATCTCTTTAATGTTTATAAGGTTGTACTGTGAGTTGTAAGCCGATGGCATTAAGGACAGGAATTATATTAGTCAATCTAGGATTACTTCTTTTGGAAAGAATACGATTTAGGCTTTCACGATTAAGTTTTGTTTTTTTTGTGATTTTAGATAAATCTCCCAATTGAGCTTCAAGAACATTTTTTAATGCCAATACAAAGATTCTTGGGTCTTCGTCCATTAAAGCGGTATTTAGGTAAGCTTGCGCTTCGTCTGGGTTTCTTAAGTCTTGTAATAGAGTTTCTTGATAATCTAACAATCTTTTACTCATTTTCAGATTCCTTATATTCAAGCCAATATTGTTTTGCTTTTGTAACGTCACGATTTTGGCTGCCTTTATTTCCACCAATTAAAAGGATAACAATTGTTGAGCCTTTTTTACCAAGATAAATTCGATAACCCGGTCCATAATTTATTCTAAGCTCCCAAATTCCATTTCCATTTTTAATTGCTTTACTGTCACCAAGATTTCCAAGTCTAACTCTATCTAGTCTTGTTCTTATAATGGCTCTTATATTTGTATTTAACTTTTTTTGCCAATTGTAGAAAGGCTTCTTTCCTGTTTTAGTGATGTAGATAAAAATATTTATCAATTCCATTTATCTTACTCAACAAAAGTATTTTCGTCTTGAAGCTTTTGAAATTTCTTGCCGGTTAACGCGGCGATTACAATCCAAACACCAACGAATCCAAGTGAAATTATATTTCCATAAACCATCAGCGCGGGTAAAGAGTATTTTAAAGTATTTGAAACTGTTGAACCGATTCCTTTTGTTGATCTTCCGCCAAAAGAATCAATCCAGCCTTTTGCTTTAAATTTTATATCTTTTGTTGTTGGGATATATAAAACTTCAGAGGATGGTTTATTGAGAGCGTAATTAAAACCTTTAATTGCGATCATCGCAATAAGTAAAGTCCACATTAATTGAACATTGCTCATTCCAATGTAATACATAATGGATGTTGTAATAATAATTCCTCCAATTACAATTGGATAAGTTGTTAAACAAAACTTTAATCCAAGCGTTCTCATAAAAAAACTTGTTCCGACTAATGCGAAAAGCAGAGCCAAACCGTTGATTCCAATTCCAAGGTATGCGTTAAATGTTGCGAGCTCTCCGGAGGTTGGATAATATCCGCTTGCAATCCAGTTCATTTGGTATTCAACAATTGTTCCAATAATTTCATATGTTGTCGCGACGACTAGTATTCCCACAACGTAAGGTCTTGTTAACAATATTTTTAAACCTTCAAGAAATCCGGTTTTGGGTTTTCCTTTTGTTTCTTTTTGAACGGTTGTTAGTTCTGCGGGAATTACTTTTGTGTAAAACTTTATTATGAAAGGAGCGATTAAAATTATAGATCCTCCAAGCATGTATAAATTACCAATTCCCCATGAAGACGCGTATCTTGCTGTTATTGTTGATCCTGTTACTGATCCTAGTTGAATTAAAAAGATTAACATCCCATAACCCTTCTTTGCGGATTCAGTTGTCATAACACTTGCGATGAAAGCGTAAAAAAGAGCGATTAGTAATGATCCATAACTTTCAAGCAAAATGTAAGAAGCCCAACCAATAATATTTCCAGGTATCCATGAAAGGAGTGGATAGAAAATGGAAGTTGATTGAATTGTTGTAATTTGTGGATTAGCGATTGCATATCCAAGTGAAATAAACGCTAAACTGTAAAAGCCGCAAAACAAAAATATTAAGTTTTGTTTTTTCATCAGATCAACTAATTTACTGTAACCCAAAACGAGAAAGATCATTACAAATAAAGATACAAGTTTTACGATTGGCTGATATTGTCTGTATCCGACGAACATATCAAAAACAGCATTTTTGGTTGTCCGTAGCATCCAGTAGTTACCAAGAATTATCATCATTGCCGCAGCTAAGATTCCAAATTTTTTGAGTTCTTCGTTTGAAAGATCTCCCCAGAGAATGCGTAATGGTTTTGGTAACATGATTACCCTTTCGATAAATAGATATTGATATGAAGAAATGGAATACTTTAGATTAACAGAAATGATCCATTAGTCTAAGTTGGCAGGATTAGTTAATTTTTATTGGATGTTCTAGCTCTGTTTTAATTGCTTTTCAGCTTCCGCGAGAAATTCATCTCCAAAACCTTCTTCTTTTAATATTTGAAAAGTGATAATTTGATTCGAAGATCCCTTTTCCAGTTTATATGGATATTGTAGCTTTCCATTTTCAAGAACAGAAACTTTGTAATTGGTGAACAATCTTGTTTCTTGTTCTAAGTTTGTAACATTTGGAAAGTGAGTTGCTGTTATGCAAATATTTTTTGAATTAAGTCCAAGATGTTTTATAAAACTGTATGCGGCCGCTTGTCCTTCTTTATAAGTTGTGCCGTTAAAAAGTTCATCAACAGCCATTAAGCTTTTTTCATCTTCTTTTAGATTTTCAGAAATTTCATTTAATTCTCTTGCTCGTTCAACTCCTGCTTTAAAATGAGAATTTCCGGCCGCGATATCATCTGTAATATTTAAATATGTGGCAATTTTATCAAAAGGTGTAAATGTTAATTTGCTGGCAGGAGCAATACCGATACTTTGCGCAAGAATAATACTCATTATCAAACCTTTTGTGATTGTTGATTTACCGGCCGCGTTTGGACCTGAGACTATAATGTTTTGTGGTATGTTGTATTTTTCTCCTAAGGTTAATGAATTTGGAACAACCACTTCCGGATCAATAAATGGATTCCAAAAATTTTCGATATCAATTGATGGTGTTTGTGTTGAAAAATCATATTCCGGAAAGCAGAATTTAATCGGTTTGTTTTCAAATTCTTTGTAAAGTTTTGCGATAGACATGTATGAATCAAGCTCTCCTACTGATAAAAGAATTTGTTTGAATTCATTTTTTAATTCACACATGAGTCTGTATACAACATCAACTCTTCCCCACCGAGTAAGAAATGAGGCCGGTTTTCCTTCAAATGTTTTTGTTGTAAGACTTTTCAGTAAATGTTTCGTGTCATCAGATTTTGTATAAAAGTTTTTAACAGAATTGTTTAATGATTTTATCAATGGTGTTAGATGCTTGGTCTTTTGGTGTTTTTGTAGTTCTAATGTCATCTTGATTAGGTTTTTTGTAAATGTTGAAACATGAATTAATTTCTCTTCCATTGATTTATATAAAACAAGCCACGCTTTTAAATCGTAATATTTATGTGGAATCCATATTGATTCAAGCGCGCTGCTCGCAATGTCTATTCCCCCTTCAAAGCCATTAGTTTTAAATTTTTTAACTTCTAGCAATTTGCAAATTAAAAAGAAAAGACCAAATGAACCTGCGGCGCTTATCCCAAACGTTGAATTAAAATCTTTTAATTTTTGTGTGAATGCATTTGGATTTATTGTTCCAGATTGTTCCAATATTAGTAATATTCCAAGTAAAGTTAATGTTCCAATTCCCGCGGCAGCAAAAGTATTGCTAAAAATATCGTTAAAGAATTGCTGTCGGCTTAAAAGTTCTAGAATTACTTCATTCTTAAGCATTTTGTCTTTTATTTTTTTGGGCAAAGGAAGAATCATATTTTGTTGATTCATAATGCTTTTAAATAAATCGTCTTGCCAGAATGATAAAAGCGCGTTTTCTGGCATTGCTAAATCTTTAAGATCTTTGTCTAACAAGTTAAAAAGAGCTTTGTTGTTAATAAGCTCTTTTATTATGTTTTGTTGCTCTGTTAATTGTTGTGGATTTGCTGTTGGTTGAACTATTTTTTTATAGAGACATATTTTTCCAATTTCTGTAATTGTCCGATCAATTTTTGATGCCAAATAAATTTTAGGATTTGATTTTGGTCCGCACAAAATTTCAAGATCTTGCCATGTTGTTTCATCCAAGACCTGTCTTTCTTTTCCATCAATGTTTATGGTTTTTTCTTTTTCATCTTCAAGTTTTGAAACGAGATTGAAAATTTGGGTTCTTTTTTCTAGTGGAGCTGGATTTAACTGTTGAGCTAGTGTTTTTTGAAGAATTTCGTAAAAATATGCTTCATCGTTAATTAAAGAACTGAGGTCATCTTTTTCTTCATCAAGATCGATATCTGTTAGTGATTTTAAATTCTCTTTGGCTATTGATTTGTAAATGTTTATGTCTGATGTTTTTGCTCTGTTTGATGCGAGGAATAAAAACGAACAAAAAAGAATTGTTTTGAATTTAGTTTTAATCATGATACTCCTTTAGTAGAATATAAATTTGCAAAAACAAGATGATATCAGGAATGTTTTTATTGTCAAAATAGGGACTTACTTATGAAAAAGATTTTCCCAAAAATATTAAATGTTTTCTTATTTTCTGTTTTATTGTTTGTGTGTGGCTGTAATGAGAAAGCAACTTCTACTCAAAAAACAAATATCCACACAGTGAAAACACTTGATATTCTAAAAAACGAAATTAATAATCTTAATGAAAATTCATTAGTTATTTTTGATGTTGATGAAACATTAATTACACCTGTTGACAATTTTTTTCACATGAAAAGTTGGTGGCAGAAGTTTTTATTTTGTCTTGATTATGTATGGCTAACTTGGGATTTTAGATTTGATGAAAAATTTATTTGGTATTACAATTACGCATTATTTAATTGCAAGTGGCGGTTGGTTGGTGAAGAAACACCTCAATTAATTAAAGATTTACAAAGAAAAGGAGTAACGGTTGTTGCGCTTACAGGTTGCATTACAGGTGAGCATGGCAATATTCCGGTAGTTGAGGATTGGCGAATTAATCAATTAAAAAAGTTTGGAATAGATTTTAGTTCCGCTTTTCCAAAAAATAATTATTTTGTTTTGGATGAAAAATTTGAAAGCCCATTTCCCGTGTTTAAAGATGGAATAATTTTTGCCAACATCTGTCCAAAAACGGCTTCACGAACCAAGGCTCCGGTTTTAATTGAATTTTTAGAAAAAATAAATTTTAAGCCGAATAAAATTATCTTTGTTGATGATGGTTTAAAGTATCTTGAAGAAACCGCTGATGAAATGAAACGACTTGATATTCCATTTATTGGTTTGCATTATATTGATGCTGATAAATTTTTAACTGATGTTGATATGAAAGTTGCAAGGAAACAATTGCGAAATTTAATTCACAATCGAAAGTGGTTGGACGATGAAACGTTTAATTTATGTCAATAAGTAAATTGTTAAAAAACAAAACTTTGTAAATATGGAATTCAATTCCATATTTACAAAGTTCTTTTATTTAGGGCACCAGAAGCGGCAAGCAAGGCATGCAAAGAATTAAAAAACATTGAATTTGACCATTTTTATTATACGATTTGGTTTTACAAAAGATTCGTAGAGATATTTGATTCAGGTAGGAGTGTGTGTATATCCAGAGAGATTCGAACTCCCATTCCCAAATACTATGATCAGGGTCCTACCACGTGTTTTAGCTGTGACGTTTTACCTTAAAAGATGGATACACAAATCGTCACACTCCAGTTGTAAAAAATAACATATTGCGTTTTTCTATCAAATTTAAAATATCTAGTTATCGAATTTGACCATTTCTTGGGTCTTTGCTAGCATTAAGCTTCAATTCAAACTTTTAAGGAGTTCTATTATGAACATTACTATTTGTTCCTCTGCTCTTGTGGTTTAACTAGATTTAACTTCTAGTTAAGTCGTTATATTTATAAAGAAGCTGCGTTTTCCTGCAGCAAATTTCGTTTTTTATAATTATTCGTTTTATTATTTTGCGTCAGATTTATGTCTGTCGTTTTTTGGAGTTTACAATGCAGAAAAACATTCTGTTAAAAATCTTAAATCTAAAGAAATACTATTTTGATAAAAAAGAAACAATCAAGGCACTTGACGATGTATCTCTTGATATTTATGAGGGTGAAGTTCTTGGGCTTTTAGGTGTTAACGGCGCGGGTAAAACAACACTTTCAACGTTGTTGACAACCTTGCATCCGCCAACAAGTGGAGATGTTATTTTTCAGGGCAAATCGATTTATAAAGATATAAATTCTTATCGCCGTTTTATCGGATATTGTCCTCAAACTCCAAACTTGATTAATGATTTAACCGTTGAGCAAAATTTATTGTTTGATGGTAGATATTTTGGTCTACCCGAAGATGAAATTCAAGCTCGAATGAAAACTTTGGTTGAAAAATATGGACTTTCAAAATATTTAAAATCAAAACCAAGTGTTTTATCGGGAGGTTATAATCATAGAGTTTTGCTTGCGCGTTCATTAATGCATAATCCTAAAATTTTAATTCTTGACGAACCAACCGTCGGTCTTGATCCACACATAAGACGGCAGCTTTGGGAAAACATTCGTGATTTAAAAAAAGAGGGTGTAACGGTTATTTTAACAACACATTATCTTGATGAAGCAGAAATTTTGGCAGATAGAATTTGCATTCTTGATAAAGGCAAAATTAAATTAATTGATACGCCTGAAAATTTAAAATCAGTTTATCAACAAAGTAGGCTTGAGGATATTTTTATAAAACTTACGCACGAAGAAGTAAAGGGTTAAAAATGGTTAATAAAAATTTTAAATTTCAAATTAATTTATTTTGGCAGTTATTAAAAACTGACATGATTATTTTTAAGCAATCATGGTTTGGTAATGTAATTGATACAACTATTTGGATAATTTGTTTGATTATAACAACGGCATATATTTATCCCAAAATGGGAATGGTACAAAATTACGGTTCGTTTTATTTGTATGGAACACTTATGAGTGTGATCTTCTGGTCGATTTGGGATGTTTCTACATCGTTTTTGGCTGATCTTGAGGGAAGTAAAACAATTGGTTATGAACTGTCTTTACCTATTTCTTCTTATTTAGTTTTGGTGAAAAAGGCTGTTTTTTATTCGTTACGGGCAATGTCCTATGGGTGGGTTGTTTTACTGTTAGGTAAATTATTGATGTGGAATCAAATTGATTTAATGCAAGTTAATTGGTTTAAGTTAATTCTCATATACATAATAATGAGTATTTTTGTTGCTTTTTTTTCTTTGTTTGTAATCAGTTTGATTAAGGGAATGAACAAAATTGGAATTGTATCAATGAGGATTTTATTTCCTTTGTGGTTTTTAGGAGCATCACAATTTTCCTGGAAATTTTTGCATCAAGTTTTTCCTAATTTTGCATATTTAACTTTTTTGAATCCGTTGCTTTATGGAATGGAAGGTGTGCATGCTGCAAGCCTAAATCCAAGTGATTATCTTTCTTTTTGGTTTTGTATAAGCATGTTATCTTTTTTTACGGTTATTTTTGGATTCATTGGAATTAAAAGATTAAAAAAACGTTTGGATTTTATTTAGAAATGTGAGGCGGCTAAAAAAGTCGCCTTATTTAATTTTGTGTTTTTTATCTTCCACGTTCCAAGGCGGCTGCGTAATTAAATTGATAAAAATATTTCTGCCATTGTTCGTCAGTTGTATTGTATTCGTTGTCATAAACAAAATGGTCTACAAGCGCTTCACGAGCACGCACAATTTCGCGTAGTCGTTTTTTGTTTTTATGGTCTGCTATTGTTAAATCTAATAACTCAAGAGCTCTTTCGAACGCTTGTTTGCTATATTTAATATCACCATCTTTTTTCCATCTAATTGTGCGTTCAATGTCCATACCTACATTTGCAAGTTGTTCGAAAAGTGAAAATTTAAACCAACGTTCGTATGTGAGATCTTTGTGTATCATCACTTCAATTGCTTGCAATGTTTTTTTTATTTGTTGTTACCAATCTGTTAACTATTCTTTTTATTATTTCTTGGATTTTTGGATCATCAACTCCTCGGCTCTTATTTCCCCATGATGGGCGAAGGTTTACCATCGAGTCAAATTCAATCCAATCTTCAGTGTCTTTTTCTTCCGGATGCAGATTTATACCCCAGAGATTGTTTTGATTAGATCCGTTTTCTAATAATAACGTTTCTTGATCTGCATGCATACCTGCATCTACTACCATTATTTCTTTTTCAATGTCGACTACTGCCTTAACTATGTTACCAAACATTTTTTCTGACATTTTTTTTAGCTCTTCAAGAGAGATTTGTTCTTTTACGATTTTCACATTATTCCTTTCATCATTTTAATAAATCAATTTAGTTTTGAATTTTATGAGAATTGTTTACAATTTAGCAAAACCTCGTTATTCGTCTATTCTATTTGAGTTAGTGGCTAAAAACCGTTGGGAGTTAATTAGGAATTAACATGGATAAATTAGATTTTTCTAAAGACATATTTTTGCAAACAGACCGTTTAATTTTGCGCAAAATGACCTTAGATGACGCGCAAGATATTTTTGAATATGCCAAAGATGAAGAAATTTCAAAATGGGTGACTTGGCCGGCGCATAAATCAATTGATGACACAATTCAATTTATAAATTTTGTCTTGGATGGTTATAAAAAGAATAAACATATTGGTTTTGTTGCAGAACGAAAAGAAGATAAAAAAGTAATTGGAACTATAGGGTTTGCCACATTTTTTGTTGATCATGACAAAGCGGAAATAGGATATACTTTTGGCGCAAAGTATTGGGGAAAAGGTTATGCAACTGAGGCGGCTAAAAAAATTATAGAATTTGGATTTAATGAATTAGATTTGAATAGAATTCAAGCTCATGTATTTATTCCAAATGAAGCATCAAAAAAAGTATTAAAAAAAATAGGCATGAAATTTGAAGGGATATTAAAACAGGCGTTTAAGAAAAACGGGAAATATTTAGATTTGGAATTGTGTGCAATTTTAAAAGAAGATTTTGAAAAATAAAAAGAAAGGTTTTTTATGAAAGTTGCATGTTATATAGAAAGAGATTCTGAAACAGATATGTATGTTGCCTTTGCTCCGTCAATTCCCGTAGTGCGTACCAAAGCAAAAAATTTGGATGACCTGATTAAGAATTTAAAAGAAGCTTTACAGAGTTATATTCAAGAAATGCCGGCAGAAGAAAAAATGGCATTACCGGAGTCGGAGTTTGTTGGCCTGTTACAATTGGATGTTTAATGAACAAAGAAATAGAAATTAAAATTCAAATAAATTCAGAACAATTAAATGTTTTAAAATTGTGGCTTGATAAAAACGCTAAATTTGTTGGCCAACTTGAACATGAGGAATATTATCTGGATAATCCAAATGATTCTTTTTTATTCACCGCGCCGCAAGGTTATAAAGACGCGCATAAATATTTTCGAGTGCGTATGACTTCGGATGGAGATTCTGCTTGTTTTAAAAAGTTTTATTTTGATGAAAATGGCAAATCAACTCATTGTGATGAAACAGAAGTTAAGCTTGTAGATGGAAAACAAACATTGCAATTACTTGAGGCAATTGGCTTTACAGATCAAACATTAATGCATAAGGTTCGCAAAACTTATATTATTGATGGTTATGAAATTGTAATTGATAACGTAAAAAATCTTGGAATTTTCGTTGAAATTGAAATTAAACATCAAGTTGATGATGTAAGGCTTGCTTTGCAAAGAATTAATGAATTATTAAAAATAATTGGTATTGCAAAATTTAAAAAACAAGAGCGTGGATATGTGTCGATGCTTTGGAATCCGAATTATGATTTTGGTGAAGAGATTGTTTTATAAAAGAATTTTACTTTTTATTTTTTTTCTTTCGAATATTTTAAATTTTTCTTTTTTAAGCGCGATTACAGAACAAGAAATAAATCGTTTGTATCGAAATGTTTACGGCGCTGTTATTTCTGACAAAGAGGAAGAAGCCATAAGAATAGCTGGTGGAGATCCAACTTATGGTGAAATTACCTTTAGTTCCGTAACTACTTTATTAAGTTATTTACAATTGAAAAAAGAAGATGTTTTTTATGATTTAGGTTGCGGTGTTGGAAAAATGGTTGTACAGGTTTGTTTAAATTCTTGTGTTAAAAAAAGTGTCGGTATTGAGCTTTCGCTTAAACGATATGATCACACTCAAAATATTTCAAAAAAATTAGGATCTGAAGAAGGTATTTATGAACCAAATCGTTTGGAATTTCGTCATGAAAATATTCTAGATTCTGACCTAAGTGATGCAACAATTATTTATATGTGTTCTACATGTTTTCCTGAAAAAATGATGGAAGAATTAACCGAAAAATTATCTAAATTAAAAAAAGGATTAGTGGTTATTTCTCTTAAGCCTTTAGCTGAAAATGATTCTTTTAAATTGGTATTATTTTGTGATTTGCCTGTGGATTGGAATGGACGAGGGGCTAGGTTTTATTTTTATGAATTGAATTAAAGAAGATAAAATAAAATCGCGAAAAAGTGGCAAAAACTTCCGCCCAAAACAAAAAGATGCCACACCGAATGACTAAATTTGATATGTTCCTTTGCATAAAAAATTGTACCGAATGTATAAAAGAGGCCTCCTGCTGCAAGCCATATAATTCCTTTTGGTTTCAGCCTTTCTATAAATGGATTAAATGCGAATACGATAGACCAACTCATAGCTAAATAAATAAAAAGCGTTGCGCGTCTCAATTTTTCTACGGCGAAAATTTTTACGATAAATCCAATTATGGTTATTACCCAAAGGGCATAAAAAATATTTAATCCTATGCCATCATTCAGGATTATTAAACAAAAAGGAGTGTAAGTTCCTGAAATTAATAAAAAAATTGAGATGTGATCGCAAATCCGAAAAACTTTTTTTGCTTT
>JAUWHS010000076.1 GCA_030605785.1 bacterium | reverse complement strand
ATGGTTTGAATCCGGTACGCGTTTTAAAATTTTAGAGGCTGCGGCTTGTGGTATTCCAATTGTTTCTACAACTCTGGGTGCTGAAGGTTTGGATGTTGAAAACGGAAAAGATCTTTTAATAGCGGATGATCCGGCAAGTTTCGCGCGCGCAATTTTAAGAATTTTAAATGATAAAACATATTCGAAATGGCTTTGCGGTAATTGCCAAAAACTTGTCGAAAAAAATTATGGTTTGGAAAATTTGAAAAAAGAAGGCAGAAAAATTTTACAAAATTTGCAGTATTAATTTTCGGGGTAGTTTAATGACTAATATGAAAGTGCTTTTTACCTCACCGGTTTTAGAATATCCAACCGCAGGTGGTCCGAGTTTACGAATTGAAAGTTCAATAAAAGCGTTAAATCAAATAAGTGAATTGCACATTGTTTCAGGTAATCCAATTCATTATATGGGGGGTAAAAAAGCTCAAGATTATTATGTTGGTTTAAGTAAGCATCTTACATATTTGCCTTCTGTAAAATACAATTTTTCTACTGGTCTTTTTTATAAAATAAAACGCAAGCTCTATAAAATTCTAGATAAGTTGCATCTTAAAAAAATTGATTTGAGAATGGAAGACGCGAAATTTCTTTTAAAATATGTAAAAAAAAATCGATTAGATGCTATTTGGTTTGCTTATGGAAATATTTCTTACGATTTAATTTCTAGAGTTAGAAGCCTTGATAAAGATATGAAATTGATTTGTGACGCGGATGGTGTTTTGTCACGTAATATTTTGCGTCAATTGCCTCATGTTAAATCTGAGGAAATAAGTAAAAAGATTATAGAAGAGGGTCGAAAAAAGGAATTAGAGGAAAGAAAATATTCGGATACTTGTGATATTGTAACTGCTGTGTCTGAAGAGGATGCTAAATATTATCTTGATATAACGGATAAAAAAGACAAGATTCATCTTTTTCCTAACGTTCTTGATTTTGATAATTATAAAAAGAATGTTGATCCACCAAAAAACTTTAAAACTCCAAACTTATTATTAGCCGGTTATTTTGGTAAAAACAGTCCAATGGAGCATGCTGCTTATTGGGTAATTGATAATGTTTTTCCTATTATCAAAAAATATAAGCCGGATATTCATTTTTATCTTGTTGGTAGAGGTTCAAAAGAAACACTAGGGCACATCGTCGATCCTGATATTAGTGTTGTTGGTATGGTTAAAGATATTTTGCCATATTTATGTAATTGTGATGTATCGTTAGTTCCTTTATGGTTTGAATCAGGTACAAAATATAAAATTTTAGAGTCAGCTGCTTGTGGAATTCCAATGGTTGCTACTTCTATTGGCGCAGAAAGTATGGATTTTATAAATGGCAAAGATATTTTAATAGAAGATGAGCCTGAAAAATTCGCGAAAGCAGTTTTAAAAATTTTAGATGACAAAGTATACGCAAAAAAGTTAGCTAAAAATTGTAAGCAAATTATAGAAGCAGGTTATGGTTTAGATCGCTTGAAAAATGAAGGTCGCAAGATATTGCAAAACCTGTAGTATTAACTTGAGGTGATAGTGAGAAGCGTAATTGTTGCATTTTACGATACGAGTGAAAAAATATTTGAATCTCAAATTCCCCTTTTATTTGTTGGCAAAAGAAACCAAAATCTTGGTTTTTATTCAAACAATTATTGTTGTTCCAAAATAGATCTTCTTTTTTTGTCAGGTTTTAAAAATTACAGTTCAAAATATAAAAATGATTTAAAATCTGTTGGCTATGTGTTGCACGATGTTTTATCAATTTATTCAGAATTAGATGCACGATATTCATTTTTAAATAAATATAGCGATTACGATAAAAAGTGTTTTTTGCGTTGGCTAGTAATTAAAAATTATTTTCCCGGAGAAAAAATTATTCATTATGACGGTGACATTATTTTTAACGAAGATCCGGAAGTTATAAAAAATAAAGTTGAAGGTAAAACATTTGTTTTACAGGGATGTCCTGCTTTTACAGTTATAAGTGATTTGAATTGGTTTGAGGTGTATGAGAATCAATTGAACGAAATGAATGTAGATAAATTTGTTAATGATCAAGATTTTATTAGTTATTTAATTCAAAATAAATTATTAATACAGGATGATTACAAAGACGTTTTAAGTGATTACGTTGCTTTTGAAAACCCTTTGTGGCCAAAAAGAAATAAAGATGATCAAATTTTTAAATATAAAAGAACTAACGGCATAGATTATTTCAATGATAAAAAAGTTTTATTTTGGCACATGCAGACAAGTTTTAAATTTTACTTATCACGTTTTATTATTAGAGAGCGATTTTTAAAATTTTTTAATAATAAATTAAGCCTTGACGCGAATGAAAAGAGTTTGCAGAATTCTTTGATTAATAAAATTTATAATTTTCTCCCCTCTTATTCTTCTCGTTTATTTGTATATAATTATTTCTTTAAGAAAAGAGATTTAAGTTCTGTTTTAAATGATAAGGTTTGGTGGCAGGAGGGAGTATTTAATGGTAGAAGAGATAAAATATAACGGTAATGTTATTTCTATAATTGTTCGAAATGATTATCAAAAGCCTGGTGTTTCTTTTTTTACTCCAAATGATTTTTCTCAACAACTTGCCTTCATGAAGCACGAAAAAGGCAAAGTAATTTCACCGCATTTTCATAATAAAATTCCAAGAGTTATTCATCTCACAAAAGAAGTTCTTTTTATAAAAAAAGGCGAGCTTAGAGTTGATTTTTATGACGATGATAAAAATTATCTTGAAAGTCGAGTTTTAAATGCCGGTGATGTAATTTTGCTTGTTTCCGGTGGTCACGGTTTTGAAGCTATTGAAGATTTGGAAATGTTTGAGGTGAAACAGGGTCCTTATGCGGGTGACAAAGATAAAACACGTTTTGAGGCGGTTGAAAAAAACAGGATTGTGATTAAAAATAATGTCTAACAATTATTGTTGTTCCAATTTTATACCGGTCAACACGCCATTGCTCAATGGCAATGAAAAAAAATATTTAAATGAATGTATCGATACAGGATGGATTTCATCTGATGGTTCGTTTGTAAAAAAGTTTGAAATCGAGTTTGCGAAAAAAGTTGGCCGAAAATTTGGTATAGCGGTTAGCAGCGGTTCGGCTGCGCTTGATGCCGCCATGCTTTCTTTGAATTTACCAAAAGATTCTGAAGTAATAATGCCAACGTTTACAATTATTTCTTGCGCGTCCGCGATTGTTAGAGCCGGATTTAAACCTGTTTTAGTTGATTGTGATCCAATTGCCTGGAATATGACTACAGATCAAATTGAACCAAAAATAACAAAAAAAACAAAAGCGATAATGGTTGTACATATTTATGGTTTGCCTGTTGACATGGATCCAATTTTAAAATTAGCGAAAAAATATAATTTAAAAATAATTGAAGACGCCGCGGAAGTTATTGGTCAAACATATAAAAACAGACAGTGCGGTAGTTTTGGTGATATTAGTATTTTTAGTTTTTATCCAAATAAACATGTGACTACCGGTGAAGGCGGAATGATTGTAACTGATGATGAAGAGTTAGTAGAAAGATGTCGATCATTGCGAAATTTATGTTTTAAAAAAGAACAACGGTTTATTCATGATGAACTAGGTTTT
>JAUWHS010000096.1 GCA_030605785.1 bacterium | reverse complement strand
GCTTCAGGGATTCTTTTGTTTTTGGTTTCGCAAAAAATTAAATAGTTCGAACAATTATTGTTGTTCCAAGTTCATTTATCAAATCTGTAATGTGAGGTTTTGATGATTAAAGAAAGATATCTAACGAAATCAAGATTTAAGTTAGCAATGGAATGTCCTAGAAAACTTTTTTATACAGGTAAAGAGGATGTCTACGCAAATCAAATGCTTGAAGATGATTTTCTTAAGGCTTTAGCTGAGGGTGGTTATCAGGTTGGAGAATTAGCAAAGTATTATTTTCCCGGTGGTCACGATATTAAAACTCTTGATAAAGAAAAAGCATTAAACGAAACGAATGAATTATTAAAGCAAGAAAATGTAATTATATATGAAGCCGCAATTTGCTTTGAAAATTTTTTTATTCGTGCAGATATTCTGATTAAAAAAGGAAAAAATCTTGAGTTGATAGAAGTTAAATCTAAATCTATTGATTTGGAAAAAGATTCGTTTTTAAATAAAAAAGATGGCAAGATTAAATCAGATTGGGAGCCATATCTTTATGATGTTGCCTTTCAAAAATATGTATTATCAAAAGCGTACAGTGATTATAATATTTCAGCATCTTTAATGTTAATAGATAAAAATGCTATTTGTCCGACTGATGGTCTTAACCAAAAATTTAAAATTATAAAAGATGAAAATAATCGCAAAGGTATTTCTGTTGTATCTAATTTGTCAGAAGAAGATATCTCAACTCATATTCTTACAAAAATTAATGTTGATGATTATTGTGAAAAAATTTATAAAGATTTATATACGTTAAATGATAAGAGTTTAGGTTTTTCTGATTATGTTAATTTATTGGCAAAACATTATGCGCAGGATAAAAAAATATTATGTAATCCTTCTAATATTTGTAAAAAGTGTGAGTTCAGGGCAACAAGAGCCGATAAGGAAAAAGGTTTGAAGAGTGGCTTTTTAGAATGCTGGAAAGAATTTTTTGGATTGAGTCGGCATGAAATTGAAAAGGGGACTGTTCTTGATATTTGGTATCTTCACTATCTAAAAACAAACAAATTAATAAAGGAAAGAAGAGTTAAGCTTTCTAGTGTTACAAAAAATGATATATCTCCAAAAGATAATGGGAAGCCCGGTTTATCGCGATCGCAAAGACAATGGCTTCAAATAGAAAAAGTTAAAAATGAAGATAAGACTTTTTGGTTAGATAAAGAAAATTTGATTCGTGAAATGAATCGTTGGGTTTATCCATTTCATTTTATAGATTTTGAAACGGCAATTGTTCCTATTCCGTTTAAC
This sequence comes from bacterium, assembly GCA_030605785.1. Taxonomy (GTDB): domain Bacteria; phylum Babelota; class Babeliae; order Babelales; family JAUWHS01; genus JAUWHS01. The sequence continues at coordinate 5,586 of JAUWHS010000096.1, read as the reverse complement.
AAAGGGCAACATCCATATGAGATGATTGCGTTTCAATTTTCTCACCACATTGTTTATGAAGATGGTCGCATTGAACATAAGGGGGAGTTTATTAATACAGAACCGGGCATTTTTCCAAATTTCAATTTTATAAGAATGTTAAAAAAAGAATTGGAAAATGATAACAGAACTGTTTTTTGTTATGCCCCACACGAGAACACTGTTTTGAATGATATTTATAATCAACTAAAACGTAATTGTTCGGATATTTCTGATTCTGAGTCTCTTTGTTTCTTTATCAAATCAATTACAAGATCTACAAAAGATTCTGTTGAAAAATGGCAGGGCGATAGAAAAATGGTTGATATGTGTGATCTTGTAAAAAACTATTATTATGATCCTGCTACAAAGGGATCAAATTCCTTAAAATATGTTTTACCTGCGATATTAAACAGTTCTTCATATTTAAAAGAAAAATATTCTAAGCCGATATATGGAACTAAAAATGGGATAACCAGTCTTAATTATAAAGATTGGTCATGGATAAAGTTTGATGATAAGAAAAGAGTAATAGATCCATATAAATTATTGCCAAAAATATTTCAAGATATTTCTGATGAGGACAACGCATCACTGTTGAGTGACATTAAAGAATTAAATAATGGTGGTATTGCTCTTACCGCGTATGCAAAAATGCAGTTTACTGAAATGTCTGATTACGAACGAAACGCAATTCAAAGGGCTCTCTTGAAGTATTGTGAGTTAGATACAATGGCGATGGTTATGCTTTATGAGGGATTAAGGGACTTTGTTGAAAACTAGAGTAATTAAATTTTAATTTTCATGTGAGTAATAATTACATGTTATTATTATTTTATTGTTATGAAATTCGTTTTATGAATGTATTTAAATAAGATAAATAAAAAGTCAATTATTATGCTGCAGTGCTTGTTTTATAATTTTTATTTATGGTTGAAATTTTTCAAGATGAATTTTATCTCTTTGATTTTAGCCGTTTTTGTTTTAGGAGAATTAATGGATTCCTCGAAAAGCATAAATTTGAATAAAGCCGTTACTTTTATTGATCTTTTTGCCGGTATAGGTGGATTCCACCTAGCCCTTCATGAATTAGGCGGGAAATGTGTGTACGTAAGTGAGTGGGATAAAACTGCAAGAAAAACTTATACTGAAAATTTTAAAAACATTAATCCTGAGCTTTTTAATTTAGATTTATTTAAAGGAGATATTACCAAAAAAGAAAATCAAATTTGTATTCCTGAAAATGTAGATATTTTGTGTGCAGGGTTTCCATGCCAGCCATTCAGCCAAGCAGGCCTTAAGATGGGTTTTAATGAAACAAGAGGGACTTTGTTTTTTGAAATAGCAAAAATTATAAAACAAAAAAAACCTAAGGCGTTTTTCTTAGAAAATGTTAGACATTTACTTAAGCATGACAATGGTAAGACATTTAATATAATTCTTAAAGTGCTTGAAAATGATTTAAATTATAAAGTTTATTACAAAGTTGTAAAAGCTTCGGATTGTGGGTTGCCAACCTTAAGACCAAGACTTTTTATTGTTGGATTTAGAAGTGATATTAAACATAAAATGGATTTTAAATTTTCAGATAAAGTACCTTTAAAATACACTATGTCCGAAATATTTAAAAAAAAGTGCAATAGAGATATTGGTTATACAATAAGAGTTGGGGGGCGAGGTTCAGGAATAAAAGACAGAAGGAATTGGGATTCGTATGAAGTTGCGGGTGAAATAAGGAGAATCAGCTCAAATGAGGCAAAAAAGATGATGGGGTTCCCGGATGATTTTAAGTTTCCTGTTACGGAATTTCAAGCTTTAAAGCAGTTGGGTAATAGTGTTGCTGTAGATGCTGTCAAAATGACAGCTAAACAAATTTTAATAATATTAAATAAAGGGTAATTATGCCAATATTTGGCAATAAAGGAGAGTGGAGCGAGCTTTATGCTTTTCTTAAAATATTGTCTGATAAAGTTCTTTATTCTGCAGATGAAAATTTAAAATTAATTCCCAAGTCATTCATTAAAATTTTGAGCATTATAAAAGAAGACAAAAATAAAAAATTGTTTTATGAGATAAATGACAAAAACAATTTTATTATTATCAAAAAAAATTCGGAAATTATAGGTACTATGCCTATAGTCGAAATAACTAGTAAATTATCAAATATTCTTAATAAAATAAAAATGGGGTCAAAGGGTAAAGGAGCATTTGAAATTATTGAAGCAAGTTCATTAATGAATGAGTTGTATTGTGATAAGATTAAATCTGCTTCGTCAAAAAAGTCTGATATTATATTAAAAATAGAGGATCCCGTTACGGGGAAACATCCTATAAGAGGTTTTAGTGTAAAATCCAAAATAGGTGGACTTTCAACTTTATTAAATTCATCCCGGGCCACAAATATAAGATATAGAATTATAAAAACTGAAAAATTGATTGAAAATAAAAAATATTTAATTAAATTAGGAACTTTTCTAAATTCAAATGAGACTTTACAATTTGATTCTGTTATAAATAAGAACTTTGAGAATAATCTGATAATGGTAGATTCAAGTATGCCTGAAATAATAGGTGAAATACTAAAAGCTTATTATTTAGGTTTAGGTTCAAATTTAAGTAGTCTTGTCGATTTCGTTGAAAAAAAAGATCCTATGAATTATGGAAAAGGTCATAATTTTTATATTTATAAAATTAAACAATTACTGAGGGCTGTTGCATTTGGATTACAACCATCAAAAATTTGGTATGGAGATTATGAAATTCATGGAGGTTATATAATAGTAAAAGAAGATGGAGAATTAGCTTGTTTTCATATGTATGACAGAGATAACTTTGGGGAATTCCTTTTTAAAAATACTAAATTGGAGACTCCAAGTGTTTCTAGGCATAATTTTGGTAAAATATATGAAATTAATGGAAGTAGGTATGTGGATTTGAATTTACAAATCAGGTTTATAAATTAATAAATGGCAGATATATTTGATAAGGCTAAGCGTAGTTGCATAATGTCTTTGATTAAAAATAAAAATACAGCACCCGAATTAAATATACGTAAAGAATTATATTCAAGAGGACTTAGATATACTTTACATAATAAAGAACTTCCCGGGACTCCTGATATAGTTTTTAATAAATATAAGGCAGTTATATTTATTAATGGATGTTTTTGGCATCAACATAGCTGTAAGGCGGCCAAGTTACCCCAATCGAATAAGGATTTTTGGGAAAAAAAATTAAAAAATAATCTGAAAAGAGATGAAAAAATTTTAAAAAATCTTAAGGATATGGGATGGAGAACTAAAGTTATTTGGTCTTGTGAGCTCAAAAATAAAACCTTTTTTAAAAATCAGGATGACGCTGATAAAATTTTTAATTGGATAATGCAAAATTAAACTTAATGCTTTTGGTAATCCTGATATTTAGAAAATCGTATGCTTAAAACAAATCATGATTTTTGGAAAAATAAATTAAAATTTGTTAATTAATTGTGGTAATTCTTCTTTTACGGCTTCGTTGAGTTTGCTATGAAGTTCTGTTAATTTTACGCCAAATTTTTTACATTCTTCTTTATTGTTGAGCATAGCTTTAACGGATTCTTTGTTAGCCTCACCAGATGAACAATACAAATAATTTGATAATTTGTCACAAGCTATTTCCAGATTAGTTTTTTGTCCAGGTCTTTTTTTTGTCAGAAATGTAATTATTTTTTCTATGTCATCATGTGTTTTTGGGAGTTTTTTTTGTGAAACAATAAATGTAAAACTTCTGCAGAATCTCATTGTTTCTTGTCCTAATCGATAAAACGTATTAGATCTTTGCGCAAAGGATACTGTTTCTGTGCTGTCTTCCATGCTGAATTTCGGGACTCTGTGTTCTAGCAAATGACAAAAAAGTCCAGCACAATTAAATCCCTGGATCATTATGTCTAAATTTGAAAAAATTTTTTCTATTTTCTCTAAGCAAAAAATAGAAAATTTTGGATCGTTTTCAATTTGTTTTTTTAGTTTCTTATAACCAAAATATATTACAGCAATGGTTCCCAATGTTCCGAGAATAGTTGCGAAGATAGAGGACGTTTCGGATTTGGTAACGAATGTTATGATGCTTGATATTTCCATAATAAAAATTCCTTGAAATAACAGTTTTGTATTTTATAAAAATTGTTTATTCAAAAAAGCTCTTCTTAATACGCTTTTAGATGTTTCATTTAATGAATGTTTTTCTGCGTTTTTTGAGATGGTAGTTAACGGTGGAGAAAATCGGTGAAAGTGAAGAATGTAAATTATTTTCCAACGTTGACTTCGTAAACCATTTCTTTGTTTAAATTATACTGTTTTTGAAGCTGAAAACTATAAATGATGTTAATAAAAAGTGCTTTTCGTGTTGAATTTGTTGCTATGGTATGGCAAAAGGATCTTTTCAGCCTGCGCTATCTTTGCAATGAGTGTTTAGATCGTGTATCATGTCGTTGCTAATGTAATATCTTAATATTCAAATAGGGACAAAATAAATGAAAAAACTTGTTTTATTATTACCGTTTTTAGTTGCCGGTTTAAATGCTCAATCTAGCTTGGAACAAAGAGTGGATTTATTAGAAGAAGGTTTATGTGCTTTGGTTGAAAAGGTAAATACAATGGAATCATCTTTCGTTAAAGCTTTAGAGGCCGTGGAACCAAAATTGGAAAATCCATTAACTCAGGTTGCTCAAGTAAATCGTAATTCTGTTGTTAACAGTAGAAAAAAGAGAAAGAGAAAAACTAAAAAAGATTAAATTAATTTGATAAAAGAATTGGCCACGGAAAAAGATAATTTTTATATCTTTTTCCGTGGTGTTTATTTTGGAGCCAATATGTCCGTGTTTTTATGGTTTTTTATTTTTTTGTTTCTTCACGCCGTTGGCGATATGTTGAAAATATATTTATATGGAACAGATTAATGAAAATTATCGATCCTATGCTTCTTGCGTTTATTTTAGCGTCTATGGTGAACGGTATTGTCATTAAACCTTTTATAGAAAATTACTTTAAAAAAAACTGAGAACGCTTCGGTTGCTTCAGGGATTCTTTTGTTTTTGGTTTCGCAAAAAATTAAATAGTTCATTTTTCCATTGTATTCAAAATTATTGTAAGGACAGAATTCAATGTGTTACTTTGTGCGCTGGTGGTAACATTTTATGTAACCTTTAGCTCATATTGCGATCATCATCATTAAATTAATAGGGAGAAGGATAATGAAAGCAGATAACAAAGCGGTAATAAAAGTATTTGTAATTTTAGCAATTGTTATTTTAATTTTGGCATTGCTTGGATATTTTTATTATCCAATGCTTAAGGCCTACGTTGTTAAAAAAATTATGGGTGAGGTTGCTACACCCAAAGGTATTATTACAGGAGTTGTAGGTACAATTATTTAAACAAATTATTTTTAGTTTTTATTTGGATAGGGTCAATTTGTATCGAAAATATCGATATGTTGCAGATTGACCCTATTTTTTTCTAATATTGTAGTGCTTGTAGGAGACTTTGTTATTAAAAAGGGGAATGTTGTGTTGAGTAGGAAGACAAGTAA
>JAUWHS010000010.1 GCA_030605785.1 bacterium | reverse complement strand
AAACGGCAAAAGATATTATGCATGAAAATCCAAAAACAATTCAATCCGGTGTTTTAGCGCTGCAAGCGTTAAAAGTTATGGAAGAGCATAATATTACAAGTTTAATTGTTCAGGAAGATCAAAAAGTTGTTGGTCTTGTTCATATTCATGATTTGGTTAAAGCCGGAATTAAAGAATAAAATTTTTCAACTTTTTGTTTTGCTTTTTCTTCAGCATATACTTCCATAATTTTAGGAATATCAATTTTATTTTTTCCTAATGTTAGTGTGTAGCTAATTACAATTAAACTTAAATTTAATAATTTTAAAAGAATGCTTGTTTCAATTGTTTTTTTGGCAATTGATCCATAAATGTTTTTCGTTAAATTAATGTAATATTTTTCAGGATTTTCTTTGATTTGAGACCAGTTTATTGGAATTTTATTTTTGATTTCGTTTATGCCGCAAGATTCTATTTTCTTTTTAAAGGCCTTTGCGGTTGTTTGACCAACAGCTTTTGGTATATCAAAAGACCTGTATCCTAGCGTTATTATGTAGCTTATTATTGATATTAAATTATTTAATGTTTTTAAAAAAAGATTTTTATCTATTTTCTTCTTTGTAATTTGTTCTATTTGATAAGACATTATTTTTTCAGTGTTTTGCAGCAAAAGTTTAAGCATTCCGCTTTCGGCCATTGAATTAACTTTTGTTTCAGATATTTCTATTGCCTTTTGTGTTAAAACTTTGAGTCCATTTAGTAGTTTGGATTCTTTTGACACCGTTGTTTGTGTATTTTCATTTGAAGTTGTGTCCAATGCTCTATTTTCTGTAAAAACAGATAAAGACAAAAGAGATAAAATAAATAAGAACTTTTTACAGATATTCATCTATAATTCCCCCTGGAATGTTTATTTGCTAAATTAACCTTATTCTCTTGTAAATACTAACATTTTAGAATATTTTCTGCAAAAGCTTTAGCTTGGTTAAATTCAGATAGTAATTTTATATTTTTTGTTTAGTCTGTTTTTATTCTTTTAGCGTGAGATTTAATGGAATAGTGTGAAATTTAAGGGTAATTAAATGGAAATATATCTTTTAGGATTAATTTTATTGGGTCTGTTTTTTTTGTGTTGGGGTTCATTTTTAAACGTCGTAGCATTTCGAATAGTTCAAGATTTGCCTTTTTTCAGAAAACGTTCTCATTGTCCAAAATGTGATTATCAAATTGTTTTTTATGATAATATTCCAATTTTATCGTGGATTTTATTGCGTGGTAAATGCAGAAAATGTAAAGAACCAATTTCAATTTTGTATCCATTTATTGAGTTATTAACTTTAGTTTTGATGCTCAGCTTAACAATCCACACAATTAATTTGGGCTTAAATTATCCACAAAATATTTTTTATTTCATTTCTTATTTCATTTTTTTTAGCGCTTTGATTGTCGCGACGCGTACCGATTTGCAAGCAATGGTTATTCCACAATTATTCAGCCTCTGGTTGGTTCCTGTTGGACTTCTTTATTCTTATCTTGGTTTTTTAAAGATTAACTTTTACCAAAGTTTAATTGGCGCTTTGTTTGGTTATTCAATTTTATGGGTTACCGCAAAGCTGTTTAAATTCTTTACCAAAAAAGATGGCATTGGAGTTGGGGACATGGAATTACTTTGCATGATTGGCGCTTTTCTCGGGCCAATCGCGGTTTGGTTTTCTTTGTTGATTGCTTCTTTGACCGGAACTTTAATTGGCGCGATTTTTCTTTATTTTTTTTCAAAAACAAACAATTATTGTTATTCCAAACGGGCCAAAATTCCTTTTGGCCCGTTTCTTGCTCTCGGCACGATTCTGTTTTTCTTTTTCGAAAATTTTTTAATTAGATTATTTTTCTAAATACCTTTTTGGATATTTTTAATTTCTCGAGTTTCATCAATTCGCCAAACATCAGTTTTGTTTTCAATTAAGTATCTAGTGGGTTTAATTATGTTTTTTATAAATATGCTAAACTGAAAACTTGTTTGTTATCCATGGAATAAAAACGAAAGAAAAAATGATGAAAAAGAAATTACCTGTCGGGATAAGTGATTTTGGAGAATTAATTACACAAAATTATTACTTCGTGGATAAAAGCTTACTCGTAAAAGAACTTCTCGACAGTGGCGCCAAAGTTACGCTTATTCCTAGGCCTCGTAGATTTGGTAAAACCCTTAATCTTTCAATGCTTAGATGCTTTTTTGAAAAAACATCTAAATCA
>JAUWHS010000084.1 GCA_030605785.1 bacterium | reverse complement strand
CAGGACCAAATCATCCCTGGAAAAAGTTTCAAATTGTAAACAATCGCACAACCATTTAACCTTTTAAAAGGAACCGATGATATTAGTAAAACCGGAACTTATTACTTTGCTAAAACAGGAACTTTTCACTTTGCTTTGACACCATTTTGGGATTATCTATTCCTATATCCATTGATAATAAAAGGGTAAGAAATCCAGCCTCGAAAGAAACGCATGTAACCACAGAGGCAGAAATAGCAATGCTTTGTAGGCTGACGAAGTTTTTAATTTTTGAAAATGCCCTTGCCAAAGAAATATCAAATTCTTCCTTTGTAAAACCTTCAAAACATTTTTTGGTTAAAAAAATATCGTAACTATAATCATAACCATGAAATGTCAATCTATCTCTAAATTGAAAGTTAACGAGCTCTGTTGAAGTGGAGTCAAAATCGATATAAATATCAGCAATGTCAACACCTAACTTCTTTGAAAGCTTATCTATCTGCTTAAAAATTTCCGGCGCATCTTCTTTATTCAAATAAAACAAATTTTCCAATATTTTACTTTTATCTTCAGAAATAGGTTTATCTTCAGGATATAATTTTTCTTTTATTGAATCTATTTTACGATGTTGACGTTTAGAATTATAACTCCAATTATCAGTTTCCATTTCAATTGTTATATTTTTTTCTTTTAACTCTTTTAATTCTTTTTCATACGGATTGTATGTACCATCAACTTTAAAACAAAAAGCATGGTTTATAGAAAACAATAACAAAGCAAACGAAAAATATGTTAGTATTTTTCCTGTGCAGCGACCTGTCCTGCGGAGCCTTGGCGAAGCGGGAAGCTTTTTCTCTTTCGCTAAAGCTTCAAAGAATATCCTCCGAAGTTTTAACGTAGGAGGAAGCGTAGACATATTCATAATAAAAAATCCTAAAAGTATAAAACAAAATTATCAAATAAATTAAAAGGTAATTTAATTACAAAAGGCTTTAGAATAATGATTTTAATTAAAAATACACAAAAAAAAATTTATATAAATCAAAAAGAAATAAAATCCAAAATTGAAAAAATATTAAAACATCTTTATTATCAAAATTTTGATATTGGAATTTGGCTTACAACAAATCAAACAATCAAAAAATATAATAAAAAATATCGAAACAAAGATAAAGCAACTGATGTTTTATCTTTTCCATATCATGAGAAACTAAAACCTAGGCAAAAAATCAAGGTTCAATCAGACGATGATAGAAGTCTTGGTGATATTATAATTTCACTCGAACGAACAAAATCTGACGCGATTGAATTAAATAAACCTTTTAAAGAACATTTGATAGTTTTGATTGTTCATGGAGTTTGCCATCTTCTTGGCTATGACCATAAAACTGAAAAAGAATTCCAAATTATGCAAAATAAAGAAAATAAACTTTTAAAATTGGTTAAATAATTTTTATTTTGGTTCAACCTCAGAAAATTCAATACATTCTTTATCTATAATTTTTTTAAAGGAATCATTTACTTTGTTATATTCAACTAAATCAACTTTGAAAGGTAGGTCACTGTTTTCAAATTTTTCTTTTAAAATTTCATAATCATAATCAGAAATATTTGTTTTCAAACAAACATCTAAATCAGAAAACTTTTTGCTTGTTCCTGTTATCCTAGAACCAAAAAGATAAATTCCTGATAAATCTTTTAAAATATCTTTTATAATATAAAATTCTTCTTTTGAAAGATTTATTTTTTTCATAATTTTTTAATCTTCTCAACAACTTTTGATAACTCGTCTCTAAAACAAGGTAAACATTCAAATATTTCTTCTGCATCATCTTCGTTATAAGTATGTACCGTTAAGTTTCTTTTTTTTACAAATTCAAACCAAATTTTAGGATCTTCAATTATGCCCTGTTTTGCAGATTCACGAAAAACATCTCTAGGACTATTTACATCGACACCCTTAAAAGATAAAATCTTTTTCAACACTTTCCAAATTAATTCGTAAGTATATTCGAAACGTTGTATCGCTCCATCTCGTTCCAAATCACTTTCAGCCTCCTTTAAGGCTTCTTCCAGTGTTTTTTGAGCTTTTAATAGTGGAGTAATAATTATTTTACCTAATATTATAACTTCTTCACTCATTGTTTTTTCCTTTGTTTCAATCTAATACCTCAATATAAGCACTTAATAAATCTTTTGATCAGCATATCAAAAATAAAATTGTCACCCAAATAATATCTAATCTGTCTCAAAAAAATAACTTGGCACAAACATTTCTTTCAATATGAATCTTTGTGGGGTTTCTGTCGATTTTCATTGATAAAACCAACCAGTAATATATATTTCTATCAATGAATCTATTGGGATTTTAGGGTATCAAATCATCTTAAATTTGCGGGGACTCAAGGTGAAATACAGACTTTCATATGAAGATAGCATCTACGACTCATCATACGACTATACAGTCTATGATATCGCTTTCGTTTTTCAAGATGACGAAGATGAAGAAATCTCAACGGACGACGGCTCAACAGAAGAAACTATAGAAGCTTAACAAACCTATCTATTTCTTTCCTATTGGAATCATAGACATTATATATTTAAAATCATCATCGTTAAATTTCAGACCACCACCAAAAAATGGCGTTCCGTTTTTCCTACTAATGGCATCGTCCACACCAACAATTGTGTACATATTATTCATGAAAAATAATTTAGCGCTCCACTTAAAGTGCCAACGTTTGTCATCTCTCCATTTTTCAAGATTATAACGACGAGAACCGTTAAAATCATAAACATCTAAAGATGTGATTAAATTAAACTTCTTGTGCGGAGTCGGCGCGTAATAATCACAACCAAGTCCAAAAGTATTTTCAAATAAACCCGCGCGAAGAACTAAACGGTTAAAACGTTTACCAAATTGAAAACCAAAGAACATTTCATTTTTAGTTCTAGTCATTTTTTCTAATTTATCCGGATTGCTAACAACGGCAAGTTTTGCGGCGGTTCTATTATCTTCACCTGCATTTCCACCTTGAGATTCCCCGGCCAACTCCGGTTTAAAATATTGAGAGGCAACAATTGGATTTCCTTCTTTGTCATAGCGTTCATACAAAATTTCTTTGCGCTCAATATTTCCATATTCACTAGAACCTATTTGCAACATATAAAAATAGTCATCAGTTGGTCGAATCTTTAAATCCATATAACCTTTTCCGATCCAATCACGAATAAGAGTTTCTGAGTGCATATCAATATTAATACCCAAGGCTTGGGTTTTACTTACATAATCTTTGAAGCCTTTAATTGTTTGCTTAAGGTCATTGTAAGTTTCATCTTCGTTAATAAGTTTTCCAATTACACCTTTTCCGGTATTAATCTTTTCGACAACTTGCTCAGCTTCTTTAAACGTTTCTCTCGCTTGCACTGCGGAATCATCTACACTTACAAACGCGTCACCGGCTTTTTCGCTCGCAAGTGAAAACTTGGGGAGAGTATTATCAGCAAACGCCAATTTCATACTGTTAAAATCATTTTTAATTGAAGGAACTCCAACATCTAAATGAGCCATAACTTTTCTCATGTCTATTAATGTTTCATTTAGATTTTCTTCATTTTTTTGGATTGTCCGATCTAACACTACTGAAAAATCGGCCATTTTACTTGAAGCTTTTGCCATACCGTCAAGGGCTTCTTTCATATTTTCTTCGCCCTTAGGTGTTGCAAAAACAGTTTTCAATGAGGTCGCAAGATCTTGAATACTTGTAGCAATTCCTTTAAATTGATCCATCAACTCGCTAATACTCGCGGGAGACTTCCCAGGCATTGATAAAGTACTACCCGGCATTAAAAGGCCGGTTGAAGGATCACCGGGATCAATTTCTAAAATTTTTGTTCCAATTAAACCTTCTTGAGCAATTGTCGCATAGGAATTACGCGCTAATTTATTTCTTTTGCTAATACGCATATCAACTTCTGCTTTACCACCCTCGTGCAGAACAATAGATTCAACCCAACCAACATCAACACCGGCTATTCTTACAGAGGCTTTCATTTCTAAACCTCCTGTATCATCAAAGTATGTTTTATATGCGTAATATTGATATTGATCGAGACGCAAAATTTTAATGTTGATACTTAAATAAACAAACACCGCAATGGCACCCAAAATAAAAATTCCAACACGTGTTTCTGTTCTCACTTGATCCACCTTATTTTTTAATTATTTTTTAAAGCCAATAAATTCTTACAACTTTAAAATCTTTATTTTGTATTTCTTTTTTAGAAAGCTCTTCTTTTGAATCTTCCCCTTTTTCTTTTTGACTGCCTTGAGGCTCATTCTTACTACTATCCCGATCATTCGGAGCTTGTTGAGAAACCTTTTTTAAAATAGCAAGCAACTTACATTCCACATCGCCAACTATTCCACAAGATAGCACAGAATATACTTGCACACCAAATTCCTGAGACAAAAGTTTATTAATCGCATTTAAAATCTTTGGTTTCTTATCATAAATTGGCAACAGTAAATCCCAATTCGCATTCCAATTTTTTCCCCAATCTTTTTTAAAAGAATCAGCAACTTTTTTAAAAATTTCATTTAATTTTTCTGAATCATTTGCCTCCGGACGTCTTAAATCAAAAATAGCGCGCATTGAATCTGATAACATTAAAGGTTCTATTTTTTCATTTGATGTCCAAATCGTAAAAAGGTCTTGCAAGGAAATTTCAACATTGGGTTGAGCTTTTTTCCCAGGCAAGGCTTCTCTTGGAGGATTATAAAAAATATTTAAAACATCTAAATCTTCAGTATTTAAAATCTCAGTAACATCATCCAACTTACGTTCGCGCTTTTTAAAGTATTCGGTTAATTTATCATAAATTTGTCCCGCTGGAAGTTTTCCTTTTATTTCCAAACCCTTGAGTAAAAAATCATATTCTTTTTTAAATTCCTGTTTTTCAAAATCAAACGCATCGTTAATATTAATTTTTCCATTTTCACAACTGATAGAAATTTTTATTTTACCTGAAATTCCATCAAGCTCCTCACTCAAGTCAAATGTCTGCCAACGATTTAAATTAGGCAATATTTTTAATAACCATTCTTTAAATTTTTTATCTGTCTCATCCTTCGATTGCTTTTCGTCTTCTTTTAAAACTAACTGAGAAATTGCTAAATTAATTCCACTTAAAGCTAAAACTTCGGCTTGCTCTTTTTGAATCATCATTTTATCAAAAACAGAACCAACCATTACCGATTTTATCAATTGCTGCGTAAGAACCAAAATCACAGAAAGAACCAGCAACGTAAAAATTAAAACGGTTGCTTTACTTTTCTTGTAAATCATCTTACTGCGCCTGTTCTTCTATTTTGAATTGGAACAACCGAAACCTGCGCTTTTTGTCCTCCCGGACTAACCGGTTTTACACTCTGCTTATTCTGTTCTACTGTAAACCGGCCTTGTTTTTTATCTTCAGCCGGTTGTTCAGTTGGATAAGATAGAATTGGAATTAAACATTCAAAAAAATGTTCCCGTTT
>JAUWHS010000022.1 GCA_030605785.1 bacterium | reverse complement strand
GAACAAAGATTTGATTGTTCATACGCATAGTACCAAAGCGGGTTTGATTGGTCGATGGGCGGCTTTTTTCGCCGGAGTAAAAAAAAGAGTTCACACCGTTCATGGTTTTGGTTTTCATGAATATCAATCTAAGGTTGTGTGGCTTTTTATTTATTTTATAGAACTTGTAACAAGTTTTATAACAACAAAATATGTTTGTGTTTCAAGCAGAGACGTCAAAATAGGAAAAAAACTTTTCCCTCGTTTTGCTAAAAAAAATGTAATTATTCGAGCCGCTGTGGAATGGGATAAGTTTTATACTCCAGCAAAAAAAACAGTTATGACTGATAATGACAAATTTATTATAGGAACAGTTTCCTGTTTTAAACCTCAAAAAAATTTATTTGATTTATTAAAAGCTTTTAAATTAGTTTGCGAATCTTTAGATGAAAATAAACAAGAAAATATTTTATTACAAATAATTGGAGACGGTGATCAACGCAAAGAAATTGAAGATTGGATACAAGAAAATAATTTGAAAAATAAAATTGAGCTTCTTGGTTGGCAAAATGATGTTTCTAGCTTTGTAAAGTCATGGAGTCTTTTCGTTATGAGTTCTCTTTGGGAGGGTCTGCCTTGCGCTATTGTTGAAGCTCGTTTAAGTAAGTTACCTGTTGTCGCTTATGATGTTGGTGGAATCTATGAAGTTCTAAAAAACAAGAAAAATGGTTTTTTAGTTGAGCCTGGAAATTGGCAACTTCTCGCGACAAAAATAAGTTCAATTGTTCAGGATCACAATTTATATGAATGCCTAAGTTTACATTCAGATGATCTTTTGGATTTTAAAAATACGGTTATGGTACAAAAACATCTTGAGTTTTATGCGAATTTGTAAAGAATCTTCTAAATTTTTGAAAAATTATTTTGACATATCGAAGGTGGATCTGATAATGTTACGTGTCGTCTATGAAATGTAAAAAAGGAGAAGGCTGGATGAAAAGATGCGTGAAAATAATTGTTTCAGGTGTTGTGCAAGGTGTTTTTTATAGAGATTTTATACGTGAAAGCGCTTCAAAATTAGGAGTTGAAGGAAGTGTGCAAAATCAGGAAGATGGAAGCGTTATAATTTTTGCTTGTGGTCTTGTAGAATATTTAGATGATTTTATAGATCTTCTTTATCAGGGTTCTTCTAAATCGAATATTGAAAATGTTTCTGTTTCTCCGTTGTCAATGAATAAAGAGTTTCGGGGCGTGTTTAGGGTTATTGGTCAAAGAAAATAAGTATCAAAGTCACTTAAAAAATCCGTCTTCACTAAAGTTTCGCCGGACATGCTGGCGACTTGTCCGCCATAGCCCAAAGGGCGACGGCGGAAGCTTGCGTAAAAGCGGAAGACTGGCCGCGCCAGGCGAAGCTTGCGTAGCAAGCGAAGACTGGTAGCCTCAAGGGGAATCGAACCCCTATCTCTGCCGTGAGAGGGCAACGTCCTAACCGTTAGACGATGAGGCCAAAAATTCTTATAAAAAGATTCTTTTTTTATTTCAATTAAATTCTAATGTATCATTACATGCAGCGATCGTTGCTACAAAATAATATCTTATAACATGTGAATAGTAAAGAGCTTTGGGTTATTTTGTTAGGTCATGAAAAAGAAGTTTTACTATCTTTTATTTTTATTATTGTATTCAGTCAATTTACTTTCAACAAATTCATTTAATTATCAAGGTTCATTTATAGAGTTAAAAAATGAAATTGATGATTATAAATCCATTTCTTTTAATTTAACCAAATTAACATTCAGTTCTGACATTAATTTTAGTGATAATGAATTTTTTTATTTAGTCGGTTTAAAAATTGGAGAAGTTTCAACTTTTAAAAGTGTTAATAATGCTTATAAACAATTGATGGGAATTAAAAGGTTTAAAACGGTTGATATTAAAATATCAGAGTATAAAAAGGGAACTTGGTTACATTTTGATTTGAAAGCGAATTGGGTATTTAAAAAATTAATATTAAGAGGGATTTGGTTTGATAAATATAAATATGAAGAACTTTATCTTCAACAACCTGGGGAGGTCTTTGATATTTCACTACATGAGGAATCTATAAAATCTATAGAAAAATTAATACATGATAATGGTTTTTTTAATGGCGAAATTGTAGATGAATTTATTTATGAAAAGACTAATAAGCTTGTAACGGTCAAAATTAATATAGATAGGGGGAGCTGTTTTAAAATAGAAGATGTAAATCTTGATTTAAAGAATGTACGAGGGAAAAATAGCGTTTCAGATATTCTAGGAAAATTAAGAAGAAATTTTAACGATAATTTAGTTGGCTTTAGTTATTCAAAAAATTCAATCGAAAAACAGGTTTATTTTATTAGAAGTTTTTTAAGAAAAAAGGGTTATATAAATAGTCGCATGAAAGCGCGAAGATTGATTAACAAAAATAAAAACAGAGTTAAGATTTTTTTTGAAATAACTTTGAATAAAAGATTAAAGGTTAAATTTCAGGGCAATAAATTTTTTAGTAAGGATCAATTAAAACAAGACATTTTAAGTGATGATAAACCGGCTTGGTTGTTTTCTCCTCAAATAATCGCGGAGCAATTAATTCTTTTGTATTACAAAAAAGGTTTTTGGAAAATCAGTGTTGATTATGAAGTTCAATCAAATGGAACTTTTTTATTCAAAATAAAGGAGGGATCGGAAATTTTAATTGATTCCGTGGAGGTAAAATTATCAGAAAGTAAATTTAATTTTACTGAAAATAGAAACGATGAACCGAATTGCTGTTTTAAAGAGCTTTTAAAAGATGATAATTATGATGAAGAGCTTTTAAGTTTAGGGTTGCAAAATTTAAAAAAAAGTTATGTAGAAAATGGGTTTTGGGATTTTAAGATACTGGAAAAACGTTTTATTCTTAAGGGAAATAATAGATATACAATATTGATATTAGCGGATGAAGGTAAGCAACGATTTTATGGTGGTAGTAAGATTAATGGGTTTGAAAATTTACAAGACAGTAGTTTTTTTAAAAAATATAAAAACGATTTACCATTTAATATTTCTTGGATTTCGCAGCAACGTTTTTTCTTGCTTCAGCATTTTCAAAAACAAGGTTATTGGTATGTCGATGTTCAACCTGAATTGGAAACTTTAAGAGATTCATTATCTAAAATTAAAGTTTCTATTACTTGGAAAATTAAGCCCGGTAAGAAGGTTAAATTTGGAAAATTACTTTTAAGAGGAAATACAAGATTACCCTTTAGAAGGATTTTAAAAGAATTAAGATTTAAGCAAGGCGAGGTTTGGAATAAAACAAAATTAGATTTAACAAGTACCCGATTTAAATCTCTTGATTTGTTTAAAGTTGTTCAATTTCAACCATATAAAGTTTCAAAAAATAGCGGAGTAAAACCTGTAATTTTAACATTAGTTGACGACGATCCGTATGAACTTCGTTTTAGACTTGGTTATTTTTTAACAAGTAAGAATTTTTTATTAAAACAACAATCAACTTATAAAATCGGTTCTTCTTTTATTTTTAAAAATCCAACAAACAGCGCTGACAAGTTATCTTTTAACGCTGAT
>JAUWHS010000059.1 GCA_030605785.1 bacterium | reverse complement strand
TCTAATATTTCAACTTTAAAACCGGGATAAGCTTGTTCTATTTCATTTGGAACTTTAAATTCCCAATCAATATCTTCTTCTGTTAAAATTATACGTTCGCTCAGATCCGATCCGACGTTTTTAACATTAATTAAATTTTGTTTTAAATGAGAAGAAGCAAAGATTAATTTTGGTCGACAATCATTTAAAACATAAGAAATTTCTTTTTCATGTAAAAAAATATTTAACGGAACACAAATAGCGCCAATCTGCCAAGCCGCAAAATAAGAAACGTAAAATTCAACACTATTATTACAATAGATTAAAACCTTATCTCTTTTTTTAACTCCAAATCTTTTAAATTTTTCCGCTAACTGAACAGATCGAAAATAAAGTTCCTTAAATGAAACATTCCTGTCTTCAGTAAAAAGAAAAGTTTTATTGCCAAATTTTTCGCTAGCGATTTTTAATAATTCACCGGCATAAAAAAGTTTTCCATCTTTTGAAAAAGATTCTTTTAAATCCTGATAAATTTGTTTTTCATTTTTTTGATTATTAAAAAATTTATTCTTTTTAATAAATGATCTCGAACAAAATGATTTTGAACAAAATAATTTTAAAATTCCTGAAAATATGCTCATAAAATTCCCGGTTATTCCTCTTCTATTTCAATACAACCAACAGGACATGTTTGGGCGGCCTCTTTTATTTCTTCTTTATGTAATTCCAAAGAAGCATTTTTTTTAACAGTACCTATTTGCTTGACCTCAAAAACATTCGGACAAATTACTTCACAAGTACCACAAGAAATGCACCCCGGTTTTATTATTATTTTTTTAATCATAAACCCCTCAAAAAAAAGAATTTTACTCTTTTTTTTTACTTCTCATATTAATTACTTTAAATCTCTCACAAAAAAAAAACGTTTTTATTTATCTTTTTTTCATCTCTCACATTAACCCTCGCCCGTACGGGTGAGGGTTAATTATTAATTATTTATCTTTTTTTTTATCGTCATCATCAAATAAACCGGAAAAAATATCTTCTCCACAGTCTTCGTCTTTTGACGGACAATCGGAAGAACAAGAATCACAAGGATCATCATCATCATCATCTTCAAAAATATCTTGGCCACCTTCTAATTCATTCTCTCTGTGTTCTTGCGCCATTGTATTAAGAACCGCTTCTAATTCTTGCAACGTTCCCTCTTGTAGTGAACCTTTAATATCTTCCATTATAGAAATAAAACCTTTTTTAGACTCAACCGCATCTTCTTCCAGGTTTTTTTTAAATTCTGATGTTTCAAGTAACTCTTCGTCTTCTTCTAATATTGAATTGAAAAGCTCTTCTGCTTTTTTATCATCATCAATTGCCTTTATAGATTCAATTGCTTTAACTTGTTCTTTTAAAAATTGAATATCATCTTCAACATCAGAACTAAAATAAGAATATTGCTTGGAAATTAAATCATGTATTCGAACCAAGCTTTTATAATCATCCTCTTGTTCATCAGTTTCTTGAACTTTTTGATCAATTAAAGATAAAAGATCTGAAAAAGATTCATCACAATATTTTTTAGCTTCAAGCTGTTTTTCTAACAATAATTTTGTTTGTTCTTCAACCGCGTTTAGCCTTTGTTTAAAATCAGCCACTTAAAACTCCTCGATAACAAAAATTTAATGATTAATTCAGATTAAACAGGATTCATTTTAACTATTTTTTATGAGCAAATCCAGAACAACAAATAAATTGGTAGTTTTTTCAAAAATAAATCCATAAATTTACTCATTTAATCTGTTAATATCTGTTTTTTATACGGAGTCACCTCAACAGGCATTTTACCTACCTGAATATCGGTCTGCCCTGAAGGACCAAAAGAAACAGCAATACCAAAAATATTATCCCGGCTTCTCTCATGACTATAAATCTCATTATATCTTTTTGTGATCATCTGTTTCATGGCCTTGCTAACATTGTATTTAGTTTTAGAATATTTAAATTCAAAAATGTATATATTGCCTCCGGCATCAACAACCAAATCACTTCGCCCTTTACTTGAAGCCTGTTCAATTTTAGAATTAAAACCATTCATCTTAAATATGGTATAAAGAACTAAATGGTAACCTTTTTCAAATTCAATTTCATATGGAAGCTTTTTAAAAAATTCCTGACAATTTTCTTTAAATTCTTCTGTTTTTTCAATCTCGTTTTCACGAAATTGTTCTCCATCGGCTAAAAGACTTAAAAACTCTTTAACTAAACCGGTATCACAAGAAGATTGGTTATTTTTTTGGATATACACATCTGAAAAATCTTTCTCAACATCAAACTTCAACCTGGAATCTATTTGTTCAGGAGTGTCTTTTTTCTCTGCAAACTCTAATCGGTTTAAAAAAGCTTCCTGATATTCAGTATCATCACCATACAAATTTATTTGAAAACTAATTCCATCACTATTATCAATTTTTTTATATTCAGCTTCACATCTTTTTACTTTGGTTTTTTTAGGTTCAACTTCTTCTTGGTTGACATCAGAATCATCATCATCTAAAGATCTTTCTTTAAAAAATTTCGCTGATATAAAATAATTTTGTCCATCGCGCTGTACAATCAAAACTTGCTCTTTGTTATCTTCATCATAACTATTTTGACATTCCCCCAAACTTACACCAATCCCGGAAGCCTTGAAAACCATATATAAAACTAATTGCAACGTAATACTATCTTGAATTTTAATTTGACCATAATAAGGAATAGTCGCGAAAAAAGCCCTTAACGCCTTTTTTAAATCAGCAAAACTATCGTCATCATGTTTTTTTACTTTTTCCAACGCGCTTTTTAAAGTAATACCGAGGTTATCTATTCTATCTATCTTTTCTATCGTTTTTGAGCAAAGTTTTTTTACAGAATTAATATCATTTATAAAATCGCTACCTCTTAATAAATCAGATCTTCTAAGTTTTGTTTCTAATTTATAATCAAAATTTTCCAGTTGCTCTTTTAAATGATCTTTTTTTTCTTCCGGTTCTTTTTTTATTAATTTAATTTTCTTTTTTTGTGGTTCTTCTTCAAAAACCTCGCTAGTTTTTCTCTTTTTGCCACCTTCACAAAATAAATATGATTGGGAACTAAAAGAAAAAAGAAGGGTTATAAAAATAAAATTCCTGAAATTTTTCATTACAATTGTTCCTCTTTAAAATTTAGATTTTTCAACAGCCTTGAGATAAATATCTAAACTACGATCCACCGCGCCAAAAATAATCTTGTAGTAATCATCTAATTTATTTTCCAATTGCGCTTTTTGAATTGATTTTAAATACTCAAGTCGTTCTTCTTTTAAAATTAACGCGGGAGGATAACCACCTTGCATCAACAAAAGATTTAATAATAATCTGGCGGTTCGTCCATTTCCATCAACAAACGGATGAATAAAAACAAATTTAAGATGAGCATCGGCCGCAACCTTTAAAATGTTCTCTTTGGTTTCATGTAACCAATTTATAAATTCATCCATCAACTCAGGAACTTTTAAAGGATCCGGCAAAACCGCTTTTGAACCGGCAATTTTTACCGCTATTTTTCTGAATTTCCCTGCGTTTTTATCATCAATTTTTTTTAAAATTAAATTATGAATATTAAAAATATCACGCAATGATAAATCTTTTTTATTTTGGTTAACCAAAGTTTTTATATAATCAATCGCAAAGGCTAGATTTATCGCTTCTAAATGTTCATGAACACTTTTACCACCAATGGTCAATCCTTTTTCAACAACCAAAGCGGTTTCTTGCAAGGTCAAAGTATTACCTTCAATCGCATTTGAAGAATAAGTAAGTTCAATTTTAAACCATTCATCTAAATTTTTTACTAATTCAGGAGGCAATGGTCGAAAAGAATCTAATTTTATTTTTTTCTCTTCAATTTTTTTTATCAAATCTTTCATGATTTTTCTCCAACCTCATATTTTTTAACATTCAAAATCTTTTTTATAAAAACATTGTAGCATATTTGGCTCTACTTGCCTTCGACAAATAATTTAACCCCCTGCAGAATTTACTTCCTGCAAGGGGTTAATTTCCTTATTCGACTTTTATATCTGACTAATAGATAAAAAATAAAGATAAATTTAATCTTTTATTAATTTACTAAATGTCCGGTGCTTTAGCGTTTAGTATGACTATATGTTATATGTACTTTACATTTAGCATAACTTATTGTTAAAATCACCTAACACTTGGTAACAGTAAAATTATAAGAAAGGATTTTTTATGTTAATAAATCGCCCATTTTGGCAACAATTAATCGAAAAAGCTTGGCAACAAAAAAGTATTATTTGGCTCATGGGAGTTCGGCGTGTTGGAAAAACAAGCCTTTGCGGAAGTCTTGATAATATCGAATATTTTGATTGTGAAAGTCCACGAACAAGACAATTGTTTGATGATCCGGAAAGTTTTTTAGCCTCACAAAAAGGAAAACGAGTTATATTGGATGAAATACATCGTTTAAACAACCCCTCTGAAGTTTTAAAATTGGCTGCCGATCACTATCCTGAAGTTAAAATTATAGCAACCGGTTCATCCACACTTGGCGCGAGTTCAAAATTTAAAGATACTTTAACCGGCCGAAAAAGAGAAGTTTGGCTAACACCACTCTTACTACAGGAAATCAAAGATTTTGGGAATGAAAACATTCAACATCGCTTTTTATTTGGCGGACTACCTTCATTTTTTTTAACAAATCATTTACCGGAACAAGATTTTAAAGAATGGATTGACGCTTTTTGGGCAAAGGATATTCAAGAACTATTTAGAGTTGAAAAACGATATTCATTTCAAAAATTTACAGAACTTTTATTGGCTTACAGTGGAGGAATATTTGAAGCAAGTAAATTTTCAGCGCCATGTGAAGTCAGCCGTCAAACAATAACAAATTATCTGGCTATTCTTGAAGAAACTTTTGTTGTACATGTAGTTAGACCATATTCGACACACAAACCAACTGAGATTGTTATGGCGCCAAAAGTATACAGTTTTGACACCGGATTTTCTTGTTATGCCAAAGGATGGAGAGAATTAAGAACGGAAGATTCCGGAGTGTTATGGGAACACTGTGTTTTAAATGAGCTGCAAGGACAACTGCAAACACGTAAAATTAATTACTGGAGAGACAAACAAGGACATGAAATTGATTTTGTTCTTCGTCATGCGCGTAATAATTTTCTTACTGCCATAGAATGTAAATTTACAAATTTATCATCAAACTTAGGACAATCATCCATAAATAAAATTACCGGCAATTTTAAAGCTTTTCGACGCCACTACCCGCAAGGAAAAAATTATATTGTTTCAAGCAATATCGATAAGCCATTTGAAAGACGTTTTGATGATATCGTTCTTTCATTTGTTAATGTAAAAGATCTTATCCAAGGCTGTCGTTAAAATATAATTCCGCCAAATCATAAAAAAGAAAGATAAACAAGTTAACCCCCTGCGGAATTCATTTTCTGCAAGGGGTTAATTTTGTGTGTTGATTTTCATAGAAGTTAAATTTTCAAAGGATTAAAAATTTCTAAAGATCCTTCAATTATCTGTCCATTATGCATGTCTTCTGTACATAAAATATTACAATACTTATCAATGGCTGATGCAATTATTAAGCTGTCATAATAAGAATATTTGTATTTATTTAAAACAAATAGAGCCTTCTTAATCGTACTTATATGAACAACACTAATCAAACAAATATCTGATAACTCTTCAAAAACATTTAAGACAATATTCGTTGAAAAATTAAATTTTCTTATTAAAACATTAGACAATTCATTTAAAACCTGCGTACTTATAATCAAATCTTTATTCTCCAAAAAAGCTATAACTTTCGCTCTCTTTTCCAACTCCGACTTGGAATATAAATAAATTAAAATATTTGTATCAATGAAAATTTTATCGTTCATGAGCCTCATCCCTATCAAATTCAAAATCCTCGGTGTCTAATTTCATAGATTTGAACTTATCTTTAAGATGCATATTCTTTCTAGGTTTAACTTCCTCATCAAGAAGGATAATTATTCTGAATCTTTTCTTTAATTCATTTAAATATCTTTTAGGTATTTTTACTGTCCCGTTATCAATTTCTACTTCAAATTCTAATGCTTTCATAAATTTTTCTCCAAACAACAAAAACTCTAAAATTATTATTTCACTGATTTAACTTTAGCAAATTTAGACAAATATCTAAACAAGTTAACCCCCTGCGGAATTCATTTCCCGCAAGGGGTTAATTTTGTGTGTTGATTTTTGTTACTAATAACTAGCAACAAAACTTATATGGTTTTTATTACCCGCGGTCACAAGTAACTAAAACCAACCACCCCCGATTTGGGGGTGGTTATAATTCATTTTTTAGTATCTAACATTCATACCAAGAGTAAGATCGGCTTCACGTGGAATGTTTTTACCAGCGAAAATAAATGATCCACCGGCATACATTTCAAACCAGTCAGAAAAACGATATGAAGACTCACATCTGACTTTGTGACTGATTGATTGTGTGTTTCCTTCTAGCACGCCATCATCAAGTTCTTTATCATTATCTCTCCAACCATAAGCACCTGCACCATTTTCTTGTGCCCATTTTTTACCCAACCAAGATTCCATGCTAGATCTCTTTTGATCAACATCATCTTTGGTTTTGTAGTAGAATTCATAACCAACATCTAATGAAAGATCATCAGTTTTTGGATGGAAGAAAGTAAAGTCAAGATTAAGTGTTAGATATTGCCAATCAACATCTGCAGCAACTTGTGGACCAATGTTTTTAATTTGCGCTCCTTTAAATCCCGCGCAACGTTGTTCAGAAGATTCCAACACAAATGAAAAACGACCGTCTAATCTAACATTCATCCAATCAAGAGGCATCCACGCTCCCATTGCGCCAAGCTTAATTTCCCAGTGTTCACCATTTCCAAGATGAACTCTGTATGGATTTCCGTAATAATCATCGTTTGTTCCCGTTGGGAATTTAAGACCAATCATAGCCTCGGCAACCCATTCATCACTGAATGTATGTTCATAGAAAAGATCTAAATCAATGTCGCCAAAACCGGTACGACGATCGGTTTCAAAAGAAAAATCACGACGTGAAAACCAATAATATGGATTATCAGAATATTGCCTTAACCAACTATCCATTCCCTTAAGAACTGTATCTGCTGATCCTTGTGGAACAGCATTTTCATCATAACCAAATACCATCCATTTGGTTTCTAACCATTCATCTGATGGTGAAAAGACTGAATAATCAGCAGGATCGGCTGCAGCTGTATTTCCTGTAAAAAAACCTATTTCTTTTGCTGCTTCCCAACCACCGGGATTCATATTGCTAAAAACACCTGTTCCATCAATGGATTGAGTTGGACCATTTCCAGCAGTTAAAGCAACTACATCTTTTGCTCCAAAACCCAAAAAAGGACCTGTTTGAGGAAGATGTTCCGGTCTTGTGTCAACATCTTCATGCTTAATTAAACCAACTTCCAATCCAGAATTAAAAATCTTCTCATTTATTTGAGACTTTGCAATTTCAGATCCGGCAAATTTAACTGAACCACCACTAAGAGGTGCTGGTTTTAATCCAAACTCTAAAGATTTTTTACGTTCACCCGTCGCAGCTAAATACCAAGCCTCATTTATTAAATCCATACGATATGAACGAACTGTTGCGATAACTGATTTATCAACACCATCATTATATTTCATCTCTATTGTTTTATCTAATCTGTAATACTCTAAAGGATCTTCATGTTTATCAAAGAAATCTTCACGTTCAAGTTCAATTGTTGTAAATGGAATATTTAAACGTACACCAATACGACCTTTGTCTTTGTAAACAGGATACTCAAAACGCCCACCAACATTTACACCTGTTTCAAAATATCTAACACGAGGACTAAGTTTTCCAATACTTATAAACGGATTGTAATGTTCTGAGTCCATTGGCATTGCGGAATTTGGAAGAATTTCCTTTATGTCAAAATTAGCTTTGTTGAAAAACAACGTTGAAAGAGGATGCGTATCTGTTCCGTGTTTCATAAATGCTTTATCTGCTTTTTTTGTATACATTCCGGAATAAATATTAAGAGAATATCTGTCCGGATTTTCTTTTTCGAAAGTGTATCTTATTGGACCTCTTTCGGAGAGGTATGGAGATCTCATCTCCGTTGCATTAGCAGCACCAACAGCAAACGCTGCTAATACTACAAGTTTTGCAATTTTTTTATTCATCCTATCTCCCTAAACTATAAAATATAATTAAAATTTGTCATAAAATTTTATTTCAAAGTTTTTTATTTAAAGGTAGGCGATAAAACGCCTACCTTTAATTTAATTAGTGAGTATATGGACCACCTGGGGCTGTATATTTAGAAGGCAATTCATCACCTTCCGCGCCAAGAACACCTTCATGTAATCCATCTTCAACAACACCACCTTCAATTACGTGTGGAGATTCTTCTCTAACAATCAAGTCGTTACTTATTCCACCTTGATAATTAGCTCCACCAACACGAACTTGTCTGAATGTATTAAATACATAATCATCAAATGTTTCGTATTGAGTTTGACCAACACAAACATATTTAGTTTCAAGTGTTTCAAAAATTGGATACGCCATGAAGTTGAAGAAATCAAATGCCGCTCCGGTTCCACTTGTAAATTCTTTACCGGTTTGAGCATTTTTAACAACTGTTGAATTTGGGAAATTGGCATCTACTTGTTGATTCATAACCGGTTCAGAAGCAAGTATTCCATAACGAACACCACTTCCTTCTCCTGCTGATTCATCTTCTGTTGCGCCAACCCAAGACCAAACATTAACATCAACAGGATCATGGCCTTCAGGTATGTACATCATGTTACCACCACCACGAATAATAGCATCTACAGGATCATTAATATTGAAATTATATGTTATTGGACCAACATATTCGGGATATGGAC